>VEQZ01000044.1 GCA_018882975.1 Rhodocyclaceae bacterium
GGTGGGGGTCAGACCAGCGATCGGCAGCGTGACCGCCGGTGGCGGCGAGTAAACCACCCGGCAAGCCGGGCACGCCCCTGCAGCAGGCGGTACGCCTGCTGGCCCGGCGCGACCTGAGCCGTGCCGAATTGGCCGCGCGGCTGGAGGCGGCCACCGCGTCAGCGGCCGGGGCCGACACCGGGGCCGACACCGGTACCGTCGATGCGGCGCTCGATCACCTCGGCGGCCTCGGTCTGCAATCGGACACACGGGTTGCCGAGAACCACGTGCGCAGCCGCCAGGGCCGCAGCGGCCGGCGCCGGCTCGAGGCGGAGTTGCGCCAGCGCGGCCTCGACGGCGCGACCATCGATGCTGCGCTGGCCACTGTCTCCACCAGTGAGTTGCAGCGGGCGCGAGCGCTCTGGGCGCGGCGCTTCGAGCTGACCCGCGACCCGCGCGAGCGTGCGCGGCAGATGCGATTTCTCGCCGCGCGCGGCTTCGATGGGGCGACCATCCGCGCCGTGGTGGGTGGCGATCCGGACCCGAGCGATGGCGACGACGGCTGCGTCGCCTGAATCGCCGCCATTGCACAAGACCTGGCGAACCTGACCTGGGCTTGCCTCCAGCTAAAAGCCGAGGTCGAAGCAGCGTCCGGCGAAGCAGCGCAGGCGCTTGACTCTGGCGATCTCGGCCAGCTTGGCTTTTTCCGCGTCCTCGATTGCCTTGGCCTCGGCTTCGGCCTTGCGCCGTTCGGCGTCCGCGGCTTCGGCCAGCGCGGCTTCCTCGGCCTTGCGGCGCGCGGCTTCCTCGGCGGCAGCCTTCTCGCGCAAGGCTTTCTCCGCCTCGAGGCGGGAGGCCCTCACCGCCTCGGGCTCGCGCAGCGCAACGCGGATCTGCGCGCCGTTGGCGACCGCGCGCATCGCCGCTTCGGCGTCGAGCACGCGCGCCTTGCGGCCGCTGCCGACCAGGTACTGGTCTTCGCAGCGCGTCTGCCGCTTGTCGGAGCGCGACACGGCGCAGGGTACGTCGGTGCGCAGTGGCAGGTTGACAAAGCGCTCGCAGGCGGCGGCGACGGTGCGAACCGAAGGGTCGTCCGGGCTCGCCGCCCGCAGCCGGGGTGCCGGCGTGCCGGCAAGCGCGGCGCGTCCAGTGCCGAATTCGACGCATTCGCGCTGGCGCGGTGTCATGCCAGCGAGGAAGTTATCCCAACGCTCGCGGGTCAGTTCGCTGCCGGGGCGCACCACGACGTCGCGAAAATAGCGCCCGTTGCAGCCGGATACCGACAGCGAGCCCTTGAAGCGGAAGCGGCCCTCCCAGACGATGGTCTGCGGGCCATCGCTGCGCGGGGTGTAGCCGATCGTTGTCTCGAAATGCGGCGGCAGCAACTCCCGCTCGAGCCGCGTGCCTTCCGGCAGCAGGATCTCGACGTTGCAGGGCTCACTGCTGGATGGCGCCACGCTGATGCGCAGCGACGACTCGCGCCCGACGACGAAGTCCTGCGCTGGCGCGGCGAGCGGCGTCAGCAGCAGGCCGACGACGAGGGCAGCCGCGCGCCAGTCAGGCCGACGCCGGTCGCAGACCGTCCGCCACATCGCCACGCACCACGGCGTGGAGGCGCTCGAACAGTTTCTGCTTGTCGATCGGTTTGGCCAGCAGGTCGTTGGCGCCCGCTTCGAACACACGTTGCCGGTCCTCATTCATGGTGTCTGCGGTGAAGGCAATGATCGGCAGATCCGCTCCGTTCTTGAGGGTACGGATGAGCCGGGTCGCTTCGATCCCGCCCATCACCGGCATGCGCATGTCCATCAGCACCGCGTCGAAGCCCTTGCCAGCGCTGCTGGCGGCGACCGCATCCACCGCCTCGCGGCCATTGGTGGCCTGAGTCACCACGGCTTGCGCGCGCTCCAGCATGGTGCTCACGACTTCGCGGTTGATCACATTGTCATCCACCACCAGCACCCGCAGGCCGCTCACATCCGGCAGCGGCGCTTCTTCCACGGTCCCTGGTGACAGCGGCATGGTCACGGCGGAGAGTTCAATGTCCGCCCAGAACACCGAGCCCTCATCCGGCTGGCTACGGACACCGACGTCGCCTTGCATGAGTTGCGCCAGTTGTTTGCAGATGTAGAGGCCGAGGCCGGTGCCGCCATAATCGCGCTGGGTGTCGCTGCTGCCCTGTGAGTAGGGCTGGAACAGGCGGCCTAGAGCTTCGGCTTCGATGCCGATGCCGGTGTCGGTGACCTCGAAGCGATAGCGGTTGGCGGCGATCTGGCGTGCGGCCAGCGTCACGCTCCCACGCAGCGTGAACTTCAGTGCGTTGGCCACCAGATTGTTGATGATCTGGCGCAAGCGAACCGGGTCGCCGAACACCATACGCGGCAGATTGCCCTCATTGCGGTAGTGGAAATCGAGGCCACGTGCGGCAGCGATCGGGGCATAGGTGTTGCGCATGCTGGTCAGCAGGGTGGAGAGGTCGAAGATGACGTTCTCGAGTTCCATGCGGCCTGACTCGATGCGGGTCATGTCGAGCACCTGACCCATCAATTCGGACATCTCCTTGCCGCTGATGACGATCTGGTTGAGGTAACCACGGCGAACGCCTTCTTCAACGTCCGGCGAGCGCGCCAGTTCCGCCATGCCGAGGATGCCGTTGAGCGGCGTGCGCAACTCGTGGTTGATGGTGGCGAGGAACTCGGTCTTGGCACGGTTGGCGCTCTGCTGGCTTTCGGCCAGCGCCTCGGCGGCGCGGCGACGCTCACGCTCTGCGGTATAGCGGTCCTCGATCACGCGGCGGTTCTCGGCCTCCAGTTGGCTGGCGCGGAGCAGCGCCTGCTCGGCCTGTTTGCGCTGGGTGATGTCGC
Organism: Rhodocyclaceae bacterium; assembly: GCA_018882975.1. Taxonomy (GTDB): domain Bacteria; phylum Pseudomonadota; class Gammaproteobacteria; order Burkholderiales; family UBA3065; genus UBA3065. The sequence goes on from VEQZ01000044.1 coordinate 2,841, forward strand.
CGATCACGCCGATCACGCGCATCGGCTTGCTTGGCTCCTCGATCACGCCGGCACAGACCGATACCCAGTGCTCGGTCTGGTCGGGCCAGAGGATGCGCAATTCGCGCGCCCACTGCCGTTTCTCCGCAAAGATGGTCCTCTGCCAGTCTGCATAGACTTCGTCACGGTCGTCCGGATGGATGGCACGGTAGTAGGTGTCGATGGTCCAGACCGGTTGCGGCGTGTCGTAGCCGTAGCACTCGTCGTGGCGCAGCGAGCGTTCGAAGGTGCCGGTGGTGGTGTCCATCTCCCAAGTGCCAAGTTGGGCGGCATCCAGGGCGTAGCTCAGCCGCGTCTGGCTCTCGCGCAAATCGGCCTGGGCGCGTCGCCGCTCTGTGACGTCGCTGGCGATCGCGGAATAGCCGACCACCTCGCCGCCGGCGTCGCGCACTGGCGAGAGGGTGATGGCGACATCGACCCGCTCGCCACCGCGACGCAGCCGCTGCGTATCGAAGTGCGGCACGCGCTCGCCACTCATCACCTTGACCGCGAGTTCGGCGGCCTCCGCCTGCAGGGCGTCCGGCACCAGCATGGCGATGTCCTTGCCCAGCGCTTCCGCGGCGCGAAAGCCAAACAACTCCTGCGCACCTTGGTTCCAACTGGTGATGGTGCCCTCCGGGGTGCTGGACACGATGGCATCGGAAGTCGACTCCACGATCGCCGCCAGCCGCCCGACCTCTTTCTCTGCCGCTTTGAGTTCGGTCTCGTCGATGATCAACATGGCCATGCCGCGGACCTCACCGCGCTCGTCGCGGTTCGCCGTCGAAGTCAGACGCACACGCGCCACACCCCCACCACGCCGGGCCAGCGCAAAGGCCGCCGTGGTGGTGTCGCCACCGCTGCTCAGGTGAGCGATGCGCGTCACGCTGCCGATGTCCTGGCGCGCATCCACCGCGGTCACCACCTCCGAAACCAGCCGTTGCTCGGCCTCGGCGGCGGTCCATCCGGTGAGCCGTTCGGCGACCGGGTTCATGCGCAGGATGCGGCCGTCAGCGTCGGCCGAGATGAAGCCAGCGCCGATCATGCCAAGCGTGGCCGAGAGGCTGAGTTCGGTGTCGAGGAGGTGTTCTTCGGCGGTCTTGCGTTTGGCGACCTCACTTTCCAGCTGGGTGATGGCGTCCTGCAACTGCCGCGAGGAGGGGATGGCGAGGAGGCGTGGCAACAGCGGCCAAAGAACGATCGCCGAGCCGAGCGAAACCACTGCGGTGAACACCTTGATCGCCGCATGCTCGTAGTAGTCAGGCACCCAGGTCACCCAAACATCCCACAAGTGGCCGGTTCCGCAGGACCCGAACACCAGGACCCCGGAGACGATCCACAGCCAGCGATACTGGAGGTCCTGGCGCTTGCGAACAAATGTGACGATGAAGGCGGGGATCGAGAAGTACGCCATGACAGTCAGCGCATCGGCGATCACCATGGTCCATAGCAGGCCGGGCGTCCACGTGAGGCAGTAGGCGTGCGGCAGGAAACCCTGCTGGCCCATGAAATCGTTGAAAAAGTCCATGTCGAAGGTCCTCTCGCTACGCTGGCCGCCTTGGCGCCAGGTCGTCGTCACGCGCACGATTGGTCGCGACCGTCGTTGTAACACGCGCCGCAGCCGACTAAAACTATTTTATAGACATGGTTTGGGGTATATGGTGGGCAGACACAAAAAAAGCTCGCGATGCGCGAGCCTCCCGAAGATTTCTGTGCTGCAAAATGGTGCCGGAGATAGGAGTCGAACCTACGACCTTCGCATTACGAATGCGCTGCTCTACCAACTGAGCTACACCGGCATAGCCCAATTGTAACCCGCCGCTGGCTTCTCGCCACAGCGTCAGGCACCGGCCGCCGGTACGGCTCGACCCGCTTGGCAGCCCCTCTGTGTTGAGCGGCCCGCCGGCGGATTCAGGCGGTGGCTTGTTCCGCTTTGCGCACTCGAAGCGTCAGGTCAATACGCTCCACGTGGAAGCCGCTGGCGATGTTTTCCAGCGGGAACCCGTCGAGGACCTGCAAGGGGATGTCATGCAGGGTGTCGTTTTCGAGGTCGTGCAGATGCAGATGCGGCTCGGTATTCGGGTCGTACAGCGTCACGCCAGCTTGCGAGGTGACGGTTTGCAGCAAACCGCGGTCGACGAACAGATTGAGCGTGTTGTAAACGGTGGCGCGCGAGACCCGCGGACGGGTCTGATTGACGATGCTGAACACCTGTTCCGCCGAAAGGTGTTCACGGCGCGTCATGATCAATTCAGCGATGCGCAAGCGTGGGTAGGTGGTGTTGACGCCAAGACCCCTGAGGAGACTGGAGATGGCGTCCGGACTGATGAGGGGTCCGTTCATGGCCTGTAGTCCTTTCATCACAGAGTGTCATCCGAACTGGACAGTGCGGACGTAATGTGATGTGGACATTTGGACCGAAAACGATATCCCTGTCAAGCGTCCAGAAATCTTTTTTTCTCAAACACCTGCCAAGAATCAGTCCAGTCGGGCGGCGCTCACTCGGGCGTGCTGTCAGGAGGCGTGCAGCGCGCCAGTGCACGCGCCAACTTGTGCTCGAGCATGGCCTCGATCTCGGCTGTCGTGGCGCGGGCGAAGGCGGCTGCCACCAGCGCGGTGATGACCACGTCGCAGGCCTCCTCGATCACCGCTTCGCGCGGCAATTGGCGGGTCCAGGTGCGCGCCAGTTCGCCCGTCTCCTCGGCCAGCTTGACGAGGTTGCGCTCGGGACTGTTGCCGGGGATCTGGTGGGCGATACGGTCGGCCGCCTGCAGCAGGCGCTCGATGGGCGCCGCAGTGGCTGTGCCGGGGTTTGCCGCCGGGGAGGCGCTGAGCGGAGGGTTTGCGGTGGGCATGGCGGCGGGGGGTGCTGTCGGGACGTCCGATTCTGCCATGCACCCCCGTACCACCCTGGCAAGGCGGATGGGATCATCGCGGTTGGCGATGTGCACGCAGCCTGCTTTCTCGCGTCCCGACAGCAGTTGTATGCTGCGTTGCATGGACCTTGCGCGCGTTGACTCCGATCATTCCTTTGCCGAGCGATTCATTGCCGAGCGTGGCGCGGCATGGACGGCGCTGCGGCGCGACCTCCACGCGCACCCCGAGTTGGCCTTTGCCGAGCACCGCACCAGTGACCTGGTGGCGGCACGTCTGCAAGTAGCAGGTCTGGCGGTGCGGCGTGGCCTCGGCGGCACCGGCGTGGTCGGCCTGCTGGAGGGCCGGCAGCCCGGCCCGATGATCGGCCTGCGTGCCGACATGGACGCCCTGCCGATGCACGAGGGCAACAATTTTGCGCATCGGTCGGTGCATGCCGGCCGCATGCACGCCTGTGGTCACGATGGCCACACCGCGATGCTGGTCGCCGCTGCCGAGACACTGGCGCAGGCGCCGGACTTTGCCGGGCAGGTGGCTTTCATCTTCCAGCCGGCGGAGGAGGGCGATGGCGGCGCCCGCCGCATGATGGACGAAGGCCTGTTCGCCGACTACCCGTGCGAGGAGGTCTATGCCCTGCACAACTGGCCGGGGCTGGATGCTGGCAGCTTTGCTGTGCACCGCGGGCCGGTGATGGCCTCGGCCGACCAGTTCGACATCACTTTGAAGGGCCGCGGCGCGCACGCCGCCATGCCGCACCAGGGTTTGGACCCTGTCCCGGCCGCCGCGGCGCTGATCCAGACCCTGCAGACGGTGGTCAGCCGCCGGACCGACCCGCTGCGTGCTGGCGTGGTGAGTGTGACGCGCATGCAGGCCGGCGAGGCCTACAACGTCATCCCTGAGGCGGTGACCGTAGGTGGCACCGTGCGCGCCCTCGACAACCGTGTACGCGACGCGCTGCAGCAGCAGATCACGCTCGCCGCCGAGGGCATCGCCGCGGCGCACGGCCTGCACGCCACGGTGGACTACCGGCGCGGCTACCCGGCCACTGTCAACCACGCCGCACAGGCCGACTTTGCCGGCCGGGTGGCGATGGCACTGGTCGGCGAGGACAAGGTGCGCCGCGACATGGACCCGTCGATGGGCGCCGAGGACTTCGGCTTCATGCTGCTGGAGAAGCCGGGCGCCTACCTGTGGATCGGCAACGGCCCGGGCAGCGGTGGCTGCATGCTGCACAACCCGCTTTACGACTTCAACGACGAGATCCTGCCGCTGGGGGTGCGTTTCTGGCGTGCGCTGGTGCTGGCACGGTTACCGCTGTAGTTCGCGCGCCACTTGTTTGCCCAACTCCACACCCCACTGGTCAAACGGGTTGATGTGCCAGACGCAGGCCTGCGTGAACACCTTGTGTTCGTAGCAGGCCAATAGCGCGCCCAGCGTCTCGGCGTCCAGCGTGGCGGCCTGGATCAGGGACACTGGCTGCCCACCCGGTAGCACGCCGTGTTCGCCGGGCGCGGCGGCGACGCGTCCGCCCTCGGCCAGCACTTGGGCCTGGGCCAGTGCGTTGGCGTTGAGTGCCGGCTCGTCGGCGGTCGTATCGTCAAAAAGAATGATGTCCGACGGCAGCAACAGCGTGCCTTGGTGCAGCAGTTGCATGAAGGCGTGCTGCGCGTGCGAGCCGGCCGCGCCAAAGATCACGCCGCCGGTGTCCCAGTCCACAGCGTTTCCATCGAGATCGACGCTTTTGCCGAGCGACTCCATCTCGAGTTGCTGCAGATACGCGGGCAGTTGCCGCAGCGGCGCGGCGTAGGGCAGCACCGCGTGCGTCTGCGCGCCCATGAAATTGCGGTACCAGACGCCGAGCAAGCCCATCAGCAGCGGCAGGTTGGCGTGCGCCGGCGCCTCGGCGAAGTGCGTGTCGATGGCCCGTGCGCCGGCATGCAGGCCCTGCAGCACCTGCGGCCCGCAGGCCACCTGCAGCACCAGGCTCACCGCCGACCACAGCGAGTAGCGGCCGCCCACCCATTCGCCGAAGTGGAGGCACTGCGCTGCCGGCACACCCCACTGCGCAGCGCGATCCGGCGCGGCGGTCACACCCGCGAAGTGCCGGTGCAGTTGCGCTTCGGGCAGGCCGGCGACGCGCAGCCAGGCGCGGGCGCGCCCGGCGTTGGCCAGCGTCTCCAGTGTGCCGAAGGTCTTGGAGCAGACGACGAACAGGGTCGCGGCCGGGTCGCAGGCTGCAAGCACGGCGTGCAGCGCGCGCGCGTCGAGGTCGGCGACGCAGTGGCAGGCCGGGCCGTCGGCTTGCGCGGCGAGCGCCTCGAGCGCCAAGGCCGGGCCGAGGTCGGAGCCGCCGATGCCGAGGTTGACGACGTGGCGCACCGCTTCGCCGCTGGCCAGCCGCCATTCGCCGCTGCGGATCGCCTCGGCCATGCGCGCCTGCGCGGCGATGCCAGTGTCGATCCCGGCCCGCAAGTCGCCGCCGTCCACCTGCAGCGGGCCTTCGCCACGCAGCGCCGTGTGCAGCGCGGCGCGGCCTTCGGTCGGGTTGACGATGTCGCCGCGCAGCATGCGCGCCAGCCGCGTCCGCACGCCAGCCTGCTCCGCCAGTTCCACCAGCAGTTCAAGGCCGCGCGGGTCGATGCGGTGGCGCGACAGGTCGGCGTGCAGCGGGCCGGCCGCCACCTGCAGCCAGCCCGGCTCACCCGGCGTCCAGTGCGACGATGGCACACGCCCGGCGCCAACCACCTCGCGGTGGGCCATGAGCTGCTGCCAGGCGGGCAGGGTGTCGGGGCGCGGCATGCCAGCAGTCTAGCGGCAGCGGCAGGCGCACCGCCAATGCGCGTCAGGCCATGGCGCGTCGGGCCTGGGCGCGTCGGGCCGGTTCGCGTTCGGCGGGTTCGCGTCCTTCAGGCTTGCATCCTTCGGGTTCGCGCCGTCGGCTGGCTTCGCTACACTGGCGGCTGTTGCTGAGGAGGCGAATGTGAAGAAGATCGAAGCGGTTATCAAGCCGTTCAAGCTCGACGAGGTTCGTGAGGCGCTGGCGGAGATCGGCGTGTCGGGCCTGACCGTGACCGAGGTTAAAGGTTTTGGCCGCCAGAAGGGCCACACCGAGCTCTATCGCGGCGCCGAATATGTGGTCGATTTCCTGCCCAAGATGAAGGTCGAGGTGGTGGTGGCCAGCGAGCAGGCGGCGGCGGTAGTCGATGCCATCGTCAAGGCCGCGCACACCGGCAAGATCGGCGACGGCAAGATCTTTGTCTACCCGGTCGAGCAGGTGGTGCGCATCCGCACCGGCGAGACCAACGAGTCGGCCATTTGATGGCGCGGGGGCTCCGGGCCGGGAGCAGCAGCCCCGCCCCGGCGGCCTTCGGCGTGGAGTCTGCCAGCCGCGCGGACTTGGCGGGAGCCTGACCATGGCTGAGACCCTGGCCGGCAAACTGGTGGTCGCGATCTCCTCGCGCGCGCTGTTCGATTTTGAAGAGGAGAACGAGGTCTTCGAGCAGAGCGACGACCGCGCTTACCGCGCCCTGCAGTTGCAGCGTCTCGACATTCCGGCCAAGCCGGGCGTGGCGTTCTCGCTGGTGCGCAAGCTGCTCGCCTTCAACGACGAGCCCTGTCAAAAAAACCCCGTGCAGCCGGTCGAAGTCGTCATTCTCAGCCGCAACGACCCGGTCTCAGGCATGCGCGTGTTCCGCTCGGCGCAGCACTACGGCCTGCCGATCCAGCGCGGCGCCTTCACCCGTGGGCAGCCGCCATGGCGCTATCTGCGCCCGCTCAACGCCAACCTCTTCCTCTCGGCACACCTGACCGATGTGCGTTCGGCGCTCGAGGCCAGCGTGCCGGCGGCGCAGGTCTACCCGCACTCGGCCAAGGCAACCGACGCGCACCCGCACGAGGTGCGCATCGCTTTCGACGGCGACGCCGTGCTGTTCTCCGACGAGGCCGAGCGCGTCTACCAGGATCACGGGCTGGATGCGTTTCAGGCGCACGAGCGCGACAAGGCCGGGCAGCCGCTCTCTGACGGGCCATTCAAGCCGCTGCTGGCGGCGCTGCACCGTCTGCAGCGGGAGGGCACACCGGCCATGCGCATCCGCACCGCGCTGGTCACGGCGCGCAGCGCGCCGGCGCACGAGCGCGCCATCCGCACGTTGATGGACTGGAACGTCGAGGTGGACGAGGCGATGTTCCTCGGTGGTCTGGCCAAGGGTGACTTCCTGCGCGAGTTCGAGCCCGATTTCTTCTTCGATGATCAGGCGGGCCATTGCGAGTCGGCTGCCGCCGCCGGACCGGCCGGGCAGGTGTTGTTCGGGGTGCGCAACGGCGCTTGAGCGCGCGGCAGGCGGTGCCAGGCGGCCTGCCGCCGGTGTCACGGCCCCTCGCGCGGCCATGCGCCGGCCTCGGTGACCAGCCAGTCCATTGGCAGGTCGTGTGCCTGCGGTTGCGTATCGGCGAGGCGGGCGAGCTCGTAGGCCACGCCGACCGCAATGGGCCGCGGCTGCATCGCCGCCAGCGTGCGGTCGAAGTGCCCGGCACCGTAGCCGATGCGATAGCCGCGCGCATCGAAGCCGTTGCAGGGGATGAGCAGCAGCGCCGGGTACAGGTCGGGGCCCTCGCCGGGAAACGGGATGCCATAGCGGTCGAGCGGCATCTCGACGCCGGGGTCCCAGCGCCGCCAGCGCATCGCTGTGCCGGTGGCGCCGACCACTGGCAGGGCCGCCCAGCGGCGCTGGTCGGCGGCCAGCCACTCGCTGACCACCGCGCGCGCGTCGAACTCCGCCCGGTAGGGCCAGCAGAAGCCGAGCGAGGGCGGGTCGGTACGCGCCAGCAGGCCCGCCAGATGGCCGGCCAGCGCGGCATCGGCGGCGGCGCGCACGGCCGCCGGCATGTCCAGCCGCGTCTGGATCAGGGCGAGGCGGCGGGCCTTGCGCGCGGCGCGGTCGTCGGCAGTCGGAACGGCTTCGGGGGGCGAGGTCACGAGATGCGGGCCCAGGTGGCGGCTGTGCGTCAGACAGTGGCGCGACTTTAACCGCGCTGCCGTCCGCCTGTCTCAGATCGCCGCTGCGACCTCACCGACCAGCGCCGGGCCGCGGTAGATCAGGCCGGTGTAGGCCTGCACCAGACTGGCGCCGGCCGCGACCTTGGCCTGCGCGTCGGCCGCCGAGAAGATGCCGCCGACGCCGATGATCGGCAGCGCGCCATCCAGCCGCCGCGCCAGCGCCGCCAAGCGTTCGGTGCTGCGCTCGAACAGCGGCCGGCCGCTCAGGCCGCCGGCCTCGCCGGCCAGCGGGTGGCCGGCCACGGCGCTGCGGTCGAGCGTGGTGTTGGTGGCGATCACGCCGTCGATGCCGCTCGCCAGCAGCCGCCGCGCGATGTCGTCAAGCGCGGCGTCGTCGAGGTCGGGCGCGATCTTGACCAGCAGCGGCACGTAGCGGCCGTTCGCGTCGGCGAGGCTGTGCTGGCGGTGGCGCAGCGCGGTCAGCAGCGCGTCGAGTTCGTCGCCGTGCTGCAGCGAGCGCAGGCCCTTGGTATTGGGCGAACTGATGTTCACCGTCACATAGCTGGCGTGCGGGTAGACCGACTCCAGCGCGGCGAGGTAGTCGTCGTTGGCGCGGTCCAGTGGCGTGTCGGCGTTCTTGCCGATATTGATGCCGAGGATTCCGCACCAGCGCGTACACGCGAGGTTGGCGAGCAGGCCCTGCACGCCGCCGTTGTTGAAGCCGAGGCGGTTGATCAGGGCGCCGTGCTGCGCCAGCCGGAACACCCGCGGCTGCGGATTGCCGGGCTGCGGGCGCGGCGTCACCGTGCCGACCTCGATGAAGCCGAAACCCAATGCGGCCAGTCCATCGATGTGCGCGCCGTCCTTGTCGAGGCCGGCGGCCAAGCCGATGCGGTTGGGGAACTCCAGCCCGAGTAGCTTGATGCGCCGGCCCGGCGCCGGTTGCGGGTCGCGCACCACCGCGCCGAGCAGATCGACGCCGCGCAACACCCAATCGTGTGCGGTTTCGGGCTCGAGCGCGAACAGCGCGCTGCGGATCAGGCCGTAGGTCATGAGCGCATTCTAGACGCCCTGCCAGCGATGCCTGCTGCAGTACGTCACCGATTGCCGTTATCCTTGACCCATGGCAGCCGCACCCCCCAAGACGCCGGCCGGCAGCGGTTCCGGTCCCGCGCCGCGCTTGGCGAGGCTGATGCGCGAGGCGGTCTGGCTGGCCGGGCTCGCGCTTGGCGTCTGCCTTGCTTTGGCGCTGCTCACTCATCACCCCGACGATCCGGGCTGGTCGCGCGCTGGCGGCAGCGGCCTGGTGCACAACGCCGCGGGGCCGGGTGGCGCCTGGCTCGCCGATGTCCTGTATTACGTTTTCGGCCGCTCGGCCCTGTGGTTGCTTCTGGCTGCGGGCATCGCGCTTACCCGCACCTTTGGTCTGCTCATGCGCGACCGTCGGGCCGACCGTGTTTCGGTGGGCGTGATGGCTGTCGGTCTGCTGCTGCTGCTGGTGGGCGGCGCGGCGCTGGAAGCGCAACTGGTGACGCTGAGCGGCGCGCAACTGGGCCCGGCACAACTCGAGGCCTTTGTCCAGCAACGCTGCGCGGCGGCCCTGCAGGCAGGCCTGCCGGCCTGCGCCGGCGGTGCGCTGGGACAGAGCCTGGCCGGTGTGGTGCACGGTCTGCTCGGCGCGACCGGCGCCACCCTCCTGCTGCTGGTGCTGCCCATGGCCGGCCTGAGCCTGCTCGCCGGCATCTCCTGGCTGGAGTTGGCCGAGTACACCGGCGCCGGTGTGGAGTGGCTGGCGCTGCGTCTGTGGCGCGCGGTCGAGGACTGGCGCGACCGCCGGCTTGGGGCGCGCGCCGCGCGTGAGCGCGACAGCACGCTGGCCGACGCCGAGGCGCTCACCCGCGAGCGCAAGCCGGTCAAGATCATCGCGGTGGAGGAGCCGCCCGAGGTCTCGGAGCGCGTCGACAAGGAGAAGCAGCGGCCCCTGTTCACCGACCTGCCCGGCGACGGCCTGCCGCCGCTGGCGCTGCTGGATCCGGCAAATAGCGTGGTCGAGGGTCCCGCGGTGGAGACGCTCGAGTTCACCTCGCGCCTGATCGAGCACAAACTGCGCGAGTTTGGCGTCGATGTGACGGTGCTCGCCGCCTATCCGGGCCCGGTCATCACCCGCTACGAGATCGAGCCGGCCACCGGCGTCAAGGGCAGCCAGATCGTCAATCTGGTCAAGGACCTTGCCCGGGCGTTGTCGGTGAGCAGTATCCGTGTGGTCGAGACCATTCCCGGCAAGTCGTGCATGGGGCTCGAGATCCCCAATGCCCGGCGACAGACGGTGCGCCTGTCCGAGGTGCTCTCGGCCAGCGTTTACGCCGACAACGCTTCGCCGCTAACTCTTGCATTGGGTAAGGACATCGGTGGCGCGCCGATGGTGGCCGATCTGGCCAAGATGCCGCACCTGCTGGTGGCCGGCACCACCGGCTCGGGCAAGTCGGTGGCGATCAACGCCATGATCCTCTCCCTGCTGTTCAAGGCCGCCCCGGCCGAGGTGCGGCTGATCCTGGTCGACCCGAAGATGCTGGAATTGTCGGTGTATGACGGCATCCCGCACCTGCTCGCGCCGGTGGTCACCGACATGAAGCAGGCGGCGCACGCGCTGGCCTGGTGTACGGTCGAGATGGACCGCCGCTACCGGCTGATGAGCGCGCTCGGCGTGCGCAACCTCGCTGGCTACAACATCAAGGTGCGCGATGCCAGCGAGCTGGGCGTGCCGCTCACCGACCCGCTGTTCGAGGTGCTCAACCCGGGCGAGGCCCCGCCGCTGCTCGAGCCGATGCCGACCATCGTCGTCGTCATCGACGAGCTGGCCGACCTGATGATGGTGGTCGGCAAGAAGATCGAGGAGCTCATCGCGCGGCTGGCGCAGAAAGCGCGCGCCGCCGGCATCCACCTGATCCTCGCCACGCAGCGGCCCTCGGTGGATGTGATCACCGGCCTGATCAAGGCCAATGTGCCGACGCGCGTGGCCTTTCAGGTGTCGAGCAAGGTCGATAGCCGCACCATCCTCGACCAGATGGGCGCCGAGACCCTGCTCGGCATGGGCGACATGCTTTACCTGCCGCCCGGCACTGGTGTGCCGGTGCGCGCCCACGGTGCTTTTGTCAGCGATGAGGAGGTACACCGGGTGGTCGAGTTCCTCCGCCAGCAGGGCGAGCCGGATTATGTGGAGGGCATGCTCGACGGCGACGCGGGTGGTGGCGAGGGCGACTTTGCCGGCGGCGAGGGTGGTGGCGGCGACCCCGAGTCCGACCCGCTCTACGACGAGGCCGTGGCCCTCGTGCTGCGTACACGCCGCGCCAGCATCTCGGCGGTGCAGCGGCAGTTGCGCATCGGCTACAACCGCGCCGCGCGCCTGATCGAGGCCATGGAGCAGGCCGGGTTGGTGAGCCCCATGGAGAGCAACGGCAACCGCACGGTGCTGGTGCGCGCGCCCGAATAAAAAGACCCTCCCGGGTCGCCCCGGGAGGGTCGTGTCGCCCGCCTGAACAGCGGGCTATGCTGCTGACTTCAAGCAGCCGCCAGCACGCCCGTGTAATAGGCGTTATCGACGTCGCTCAGGCCCGGCACGCCGGTCACCGTCACGGTGGCGATATCGGTCTGCTGGCCTTCGGCAAACGCGGCACCGTCGAACACCCACTCCTTGGTCTGGCCCACGGCGAGGTCGCCAAAGTCGTGCGCGGTGCCCGCGCCGGGGTCGAGGTCGTAGACGTCGTCATTGACCTGCACGCCCTGCAGCGTGACGTTGCCGATGTTCGACACCACGAACTTGAACAGCGGCCCGTAGCCGGCATCCGACAGCAGGGTCGGTCCGGTCGGCGCGTTGGCATCTTCCCACGTTGCGCCATTGTCGGTCGACACCAGCTTGGCGAGGTCGATCAGCGGGTTGTAGATCAGCGCCACCACCTCGCCATCGACCGCCGGCGCGGTCTGGTCGCTGTCGGCCGTGGCCTGATTGACCAGATAGCCCGAGCCATCGCCCTTGCCGTCGAGATCCGCCTGAGTCAGCGTGTAGCTGCCGGTCCAGGTCTGGGTGTCACCCGGCGCGACCGAGAGGCCGCTCTTCGAGGTGCCGGTCAGTGCATCGACCACGCTCACGCCGGTCAGCGTCAGGTTACCAACGTTGCTCAGGGTGAGCGTGAAGTTGAGCACGTCGCCAGCGGCATCGGCCAAGGCATTGCCGTTGCCGCCGCTGACCCCGGTGAAGGTCTTGTTGAAGCTCATGCCCGCGGCGCGCAGCAGCGCCACCACCTCGGAATCAGCCACCGCTGCGGTCTCGGCGCTGTCGGCCGTCACCGTGTTGCTGATCGCGGTCTTGGTGTCGAGGTCGCTCTGCTGCAGGGTGTAGCCGGTGAACCAAGTCTCGACCTGACCGGGGTTGAGCGTCAGCCCGGTCTTGGTGAGGCCGGTGGTCGGGTCGACCACCGAGACGTCGGTGAGCGTGACATTGCCGGCATTGGCCACCGTGACGCCATAGTTCAGCACGTCTCCCGCAGTGTCAGCCAAGCTGTCGCCGTCGCCCCCAGTCACTGTGGTGAAGAACTTGTTCACCACCAGGATCGGGTAGCGGATCAGCATCACTGACTCGGCGTCACTGCTTGCTGAGGTCTGGTCGCTGTCGGCGGTGGCGGTGTCGATGATCGCGCCACTGCCGCCGGTGCCGTTGCCGTCGATGTCACTCTGCTTGAGCGTGTAGGCAGTGTCATAGACCGCCGTGTCGCCCGGTGCGAGGCTGGCCAGCGTGTCGTTGATGCCGCCCAGTTCGTCCTTGATCAGCACATTGGTCAGCGTCACGTTGCCGACGTTGGTCACCGTCACCTTGAAGCCTAGCTGGTCGCCTGCGGCATCGGCAAAGGCGTTGCCGTTGCCGCCGGTCACGCCCGTCGCGGTCTTGTCGAGATACAGCGCGGGTTTGGCCAGCAGCGGCACCCCCTCGTCGTCGCTGACCTCCGGCGTTTGGTCGCTCCAGGCCGTGGCGACGTTGTCGATCTGTCCGAGCCCGCTGGTGCCGTTGCCATTGAGGTCGTCCTGAGTCAACGTGTAACTGCCGTCCCACACGTATGACGCGTCCGGCGCCAGCGAGGCCAAGGTGCCACTGGTGCCGGTGAGCGGGTCCAGCAGGCTGACGTTGGTCAGAGTGACGTTGCCCAGGTTCTTGACCGTGAAGGTGTAATTGATGACATCGCCCGCAGCATCGACCAGCGCATTGCCGTTGCCGCCGCTTACGCCCACGACATGCTTGTCCAAGCTCAGCGCCGGCCGGATCTCGATCGGCTCAGCCGCCGATGCCGTCAACTCGTCGGTCTCATTGCTGTCGGCGGTGGCGGTGTTGTCGATGTCGCCATCCCCGCCGCCGTTGTTGTCGAGGTCGTCCTGGGTCAGCGTGTAGGTGGTCTGGTAGACCTTGGTCTCGCCCGGCACCAGCGAGAGTCCGCTGATGTTCAAGCCGGTGCGCGGATCCACCAGCGTGATGCCGGTCAGCGTGATGTTGCCGTCGTTCTGCACCGCGACGTTGTAGTGGATCACATCGCCGGCCGCGTCGGTGGCGGCATCGCCGTCACCGCCGTCGGTAAAGTCGACGTCCTTGTACAGCATCATCTTCGGCGCATAGACCAGCGGCACCACTTCGGAGTCGCTGACCGGCTCGGTCTGGTCGCTGTCAGCCGTGGCGGTGTTGTCGATGTCGCCATCGCCGCCGCCCTTGTCGTCGAGGTCACTCTGCTTGAGCACATAAGTGCTCTCGAACACCTTGGTCTCGCCCGGGGCGATGCTGATGCCGCTCAGGTCCTGGCCGGTCAGCGGGTCCTTCACCGTGACATTGGTCAGCGTGACGCTGTCGGTATTGGTGACGTAGACCTTGTAGTTGAGGACGTCGCCGGCAAAGTCGGCCAAGGCGTTGCCGTTGCCGCCGGTCACACCGGTAAACACCTTGTCGATGGTCATCGCCGGCACGAAGGTCAGTGGTGCCTCGGCCGAGGCACTCACCGGGTCGGTCTCGTTGCTGTCGGCGGTGGCGGTGTTGTCGATGTCCATGTCGCCGCCGCCCTTGGTGTCAAGGTCGTTCTGGGTGAGGACATAGGTGCTGTCGTAGGTCTTGCTCTCGCCGGGGGTCAGCGTCACGCCGCTGATGTTCTGGCCGGTCAGCGGGTCCTTGATGGTGACGCCGGTCAGCGTGATGTTGCCGGTGTTGCTCACCGTCACCTTGTAATTGAGCACGTCGCCGGCGTAGTCGCCGATGCCGTTCTCGTTGCCGCCGGTGAAGTTGATGAAGGCCTTGGCGATCTTGAGGTCCGGCGTGTATTGCAGCGGCACGCACTCCGAATCCTGGATCGGGTCGGTCTGGTCCGAATCTGCAATGGCGGTGTTGTCGAGGCAACCGTCGCCGCCGCCCTTGTCGTCAAGGTCCGCCTGCTTGACCGTGTATTGGCTGGCGTAGGTGCCGACCTCGCCGATGGCCAAAGTCACGCCGGTGATGGCCTGACCGGTGAGCGGGTCGGTCACCGTCACGCCGGTCAGCTTGACCTGCCCGGTGTTGGTCACCACCACGTTGTATTTGATGATGTCACCGGCTTGGTCGGCGATGCCGTCGCTGTCGGGTGTCACGCCGTCGGACTGGAAGACGCCGACCACCTGCTTGTCGATGGTCATCTCCGGCACCAGGATGGCTGCCGGCGAGAGTTGCAGCGAGGTGGCACCGGTGCCGCCGATGTCGACCGTGGTCTGCAGCGAGCCGCCGGTCCACATGTGCGC
>VEQZ01000102.1 GCA_018882975.1 Rhodocyclaceae bacterium
GCAACATCCTGCGCAAAGCTACCGAGCCGGTGGCCGGCGCGGTGCAGCCGGCGCTGTTGCAGGAACCCGCCGAGCAGGCGCTGCACGCGGCGCTGGCGGCGACCTTGCCCGGCGTTGCGACGCTTTTCGACCACGGCGACTACGCCGGCGCGCTGCAGACGCTGGCGGCGCTGCGTGGCCCGGTCGATGCGTTCTTCGATGACGTCATGGTCAACGCCGAGGACGCGGCGCTGCGCAACAACCGTCTGGCGCTGCTCGCCAGCCTGCACGCGGCGATGAACCGCATCGCCGACCTCGGCAGGCTCGCCGCTTGAGCGCCGCCGATCTGGTCATTCTCGATCGGGAGGGCGTGCTCACCGAGTGCGTCGCGCCATTCATGCGCTCGCCGGACGAGTTCAAGGCGATCCCGGGCGCTTTCGATGCCATTGCGCGGCTCAACCAGTCCGGCGTGCGCGTGGTGGTGGCCACCAACCAGGCCGGCGTCGGGCGCGGGCTGTATGACATGCGCACCGTCAACGCCATCCACGACCGCATGCACCGCGCCGCGATCAGCGCCGGCGGGCGCATCGACGCGGTGTTCTACTGCCCGCACCCGGAGCAGTCCGGCTGCCGCTGTCGCAAGCCCGGCACCGCTCTGTTCGAGGAGATCGCCGAGCGCTATGGCCTGCGTGACCTGGCCGGTGTGGCCGCGGTGGGTGACAGCATCCGCGACCTCGAGGGCGCCAGCCGCGCGGGCGCGCAGCCGGTCCTGGTGCGCACCGGCAAGGGCGCCGAGACCGAGAAGGCCGGCCATCTGCCGGATGGCGTGCGCGTCTACGACAACCTCGGCACCTTCGCCGAAGACTGGCTGGCGCGGCGCGGCTGAATTGCCTAGCCCGCTTTTCAGTCCACCGGACCCCTCACCTTGAACGTACCACTGTGTCAGGGTCGAGGCGCATTCGTCGGATTGCCATCTTGAAAACGCCGGTATTGCCCGTCGACGCAGCCCCTCGCCGCATCGGCTCGCTGGTCTTTGCGGCCGGTCAGTTGCTCATGACCGTGCTGTTCGCCTTTGCCTCCCTGCTCACCGCACCGCTGCCGCTCATCCACCGTTATCGGTTCATCACCCTGTGGTGCCGCTATGTAGTGTGGTCGGCGCGGGTGCTGTGCGGCATCCGCCACACGGTCACCGGTGCCGAGCACATTCCGGCCACGCCGGCGGTCTACCTGAGCCGCCACGAGTCGGCGTGGGAGACGCTGGCCTTCAGCCAGATCCTGCCGCCACATGTGAACGTGCTCAAGCGCGAGTTGCTGCGCATCCCCTTCTTTGGCTGGGGGCTGGCGCTGCTCTCGCCGATCGCGATCGACCGCTCGGCGGGGCGTTTGGCGCTGCGGCAGATGGCCGAGCAGGGCCGGGATCGCATCGGCCGCGGCTTCTCGGTGGTGGTGTTTCCGGAAGGCACGCGCAAGGCGCCGGGCGAGACCGCCGAGTTCTTTGTCGGCGGGGCGTGGCTGGCCTGTCAGCTCGGCGTGCCGGTGGTGCCGGTGGCGCACAACGCCGGCCATTGCTGGCGGCGAGCGGCGCTGTGGAAGCGCCCCGGGTTGGTGCAGGTGGTCATCGGCGCGCCCATTCTCACCAAAGGTCGCAGCGCATCGGCGGTCAACGCCGAGGCCAAGGCGTGGATCGACTCGACGTGTGCCGGGTTCGTCGCCAGCCGGTAATGGCAGCGGGCCGCGAATTCCTGTGGCGCGACCGCGCGCAAGAGCGCTGACTGTCCAAGCCCGCATCTCCTAGAATCTCGGCATCTTTCATCCACCGGCATCGTTCAACCTGCAGAGGCACATCCCATGCGCATCCTCCACACCATGCTCCGCGTCGGCGACCTCAAGCGCTCGCTCGACTTCTACACCGGCGTGCTCGGCATGCAGGTGCTGCGCCAGTCGGACTACCCCGACGGCCGCTTCACCCTGGCTTTTGTGGGCTTTGGCGACGAGCACAGCACCGCCGTGCTCGAACTCACGCACAACTGGGACACACCGGCCTACGACCTCGGCAACGCCTACGGCCACGTGGCGATCGAGGTGGACGATGCCTACGCCGCCTGCGACGCGGTGACCGCCAAGGGCGGCAAGGTGATCCGCCCGGCCGGGCCGATGAAGCACGGCAAGACGGTGATCGCCTTCGTCGAGGACCCGGACGGCTACAAGATCGAGTTCATCCAGAAGGGCAGTTGGGGGCATTGACCGGGGCCGCCGAAAGAGCGCGGCGCACGGTTGCCGCCAGTCGCTGCATTATTTTGTTGACATCGTCGGAACTGTGGATTGGAATGGGTCTCACACACTGCGCACGCACCGGAACAGGCTGCGGCACCACGGAGGAGAGACATGGACGACGTCGGCCGCTCACCGAGCGGGTATAACCTCGTGCGACTGACAGCGATGCGCCGCGCCAGCTTGGCGCGCAAGCTCACGCCGGATCAGTACCGCATCATGATCGATCACGGCACCGAGCGGCCCTTCTGTGGCGGCCTGCTGCACGAGAAGGGCAACGGCGTGTTTGCCTGCCGCCTGTGCGGCTTGCCACTGTTCCACAGCGAAGCCAAGTTCGACTCGGGCACCGGCTGGCCGAGCTTTTACAAGGCCTTCGACGACGCGCACATCGAGCGCATCGAAGACCGCAGCCACGGCATGACCCGCACCGAGATCCGCTGCGCGCGCTGCGACAGCCACCTCGGCCACGTCTTCCCCGACGGTCCGCCGCCGACCTTTGAGCGGCACTGCCTCAACGGCGCGGCGATGGAGTTCTTTGCCGAGGGTGCCGCCATACCCCAATTCGAGGCGGGTTGACCTACGGTCTTTAACAAAGATTCGCCCCAGATGCGCAAAAACGATACTTAATCAAGCGGAATCGCTCAAAAACGATAAGATCGGCGACCCTGCCATACCCGCGCTCTGTGAAATGCCAGGTAGGCGAGATGGTTCGCGCACAAGCCTGTGATGCTTATGGGGGCGTTGAGCCCCAAGGCGTCGCGCTGGTCGGCTGTCAGTGCGTTCGCAAAGCGGGCCGCGCCGGTATCGTCGAAGGTCATCAGCCCGGCATCGAACGCTGCATCGAGGTGCGGCGCGAGCAGCAGACCGTTGAACACGTCCAGGCGCTGCTCGTCCGTATCGCAATCTGCCCAGGGGCGGATGTGCGAGGCTCGTAGCAGCGTCGTGTTGTCCAGACCGGTGACGCAGCACTTGCCTTGCCAGTAGTCGAGGAGGGCAGAGCGAAACAGTCCCTGCCCCACGCGCTGGACCACCAGGCGTTCGGCCTCGGTCGCTTTGGGCATCGTTGCCGTTGTTTTTCTGAACTCGTCCGCGACTCGATTCGGCCGGGTTCGCGCGTGCGCCGCAGTGGTGCGCAGCACATCGTAAAGCTCGCCGTAGCCGACAACGTTCAGGGCCGAGGTGGCAGACGCTCGCCCCAAGATGGCCGGGTCGGAAACCTCCACCTCGAAAAGCTCCTCGCCAATCACCCGCACCAGCAGGGTTTCGGGGAATCGGGACGATCCGAGCTGAACGCCCGCCCCGCGCGCCACTGGGGCGAGTTCAAAGCCGCAGTCGGCTGCAGCTTTTTCGATGCGGACCCGGTCCAGTGCCGAGACCGTCACGCGGCCGCTCCGGCCTGCAGGCGCGAGTGGCCTTGGCGAATCACATCGGCAATCAACGGGCGCCGCGCCATCAGGAAGTCGTCGTAGCTCAGCGTCCACCAGTCCTCTGGCAAAGCGTGCCAGCGCATCGTGGTGGCCATGGTGTAGCGGACTTTTTTAAAACGGTGTAGCGGGCTTCTTTGAAGAGAGTCTCAGTCACGGTCGGCGCGCCAGTTGGTTCCATTCCAAGACACGGGTGCGCCAGTGCGCGCCGATGTTCTGCGCGAAGTCGGCGCGGACAAGCTTGGCACGTGCCACCGTCCAGCCCTCTTGCTCCGACCTGACCACAATACCCTCCAGCGAACCTCCTCGAAACCTGCTGGGGCGGTCATTCACCAGGGCCACCAGTTCCTGCAACGTAAACCGACCCCGCGCCAGGGTTGGTACTGTGGCCAGGC
>VEQZ01000045.1 GCA_018882975.1 Rhodocyclaceae bacterium
GCGGTGGAGGGTCTCAAGGCGGCCGGCGCCAACCCGCAGATCTTCGGCACGCCGACCATCTCCGACGGCATGTCGATGGGCACCGAGGGCATGAAGTACTCGCTGGTCAGCCGCGAAGTCATCGCCGATTGCGTGGAGACCTGCGTCGGCGGCCAGTGGATGGACGGCGTCATCGTCATCGGCGGCTGCGACAAGAACATGCCGGGCGGCATGATGGGCATGCTGCGCGCCAACGTGCCCTCGCTCTACGTCTACGGCGGCACCATCCTCCCGGGCAAGTACAAAGGCCAGGACCTCAACATCGTCAGCGTGTTCGAGGCGGTGGGGCAGTTCACCGCCGGCAAGATGGGTGAGGAAGATTTCTGCCAGATCGAGAAGCGCGCCATTCCCGGCAGCGGCTCGTGCGGCGGCATGTACACCGCCAACACCATGAGCTCGTCGTTCGAGGCGCTGGGCATGAGCCTGCCGTACTCGTCGACCATGGCCAATGTCGAAGAGGAGGTGGTGGACAACGTCAAGCAGGCCGCGGCCATCCTGGTCGAGGCGGTCAAGCGCGACCTCAAGCCGCGCGACATCGTCACCCGGGACGCCATCGAGAACGCGGTGGCGGTGATCATGGCCACCGGCGGCTCGACCAACGCGGTGCTGCATTACCTCGCCATCGCCCACGCCGCTGGCGTCGAGTGGACCATCGACGACTTTGAGCGCATGCGCAAGAAGGTGCCGGTAATCTGCGACTTGAAGCCCAGCGGCAAGTATCTGGCCATCGACCTGCACCGCGCTGGCGGCATCCCGGCGGTGATGAAGGTGCTGCTCGAGGCCGGTTTACTGCACGGCGACTGCATGACGATCACGGGCAAGACCGTCGCCGAGAACCTCGCCGAAGTGCCGCCGCTGCGCGCTGACCAGGATGTGATTCGCCCGATCAAGGACGCGCTGTACGCCGAAGGCCACCTCGCCATCCTCAAGGGCAACTTGTCGCCGGAAGGCTGCGTGGCCAAGATCACCGGCCTCAAGAACCCGGTCATCACCGGGCCGGCGCGCGTGTTCGACGACGAACAATCGGCGCTGGAGGCCATCATGGCCGGCAAGATCCAGGCCGGCGACGTCATGGTGCTGCGCTATCTGGGCCCCAAGGGCGCGCCCGGCATGCCGGAGATGCTCGCGCCCACTGGCGCCCTCATCGGCCAGGGCCTGGGTGAGAGCGTCGGCCTGATCACCGACGGCCGCTTCAGTGGCGGCACCTGGGGCATGGTGGTGGGGCATGTGGCGCCGGAAGCCTATGCCGGGGGCCTCATTGCGCTGGTGGAGGAGGGTGACTCGATCACCATCGACGCCCACACGCTACTGCTCCAACTCAATGTGCCGGACGCCGAGATCGCGCGCCGCCGCGCCGCCTGGACCGCGCCGACGCCGCGTTACACGCGCGGCGTGCTGGCCAAGTTCGCGCGCAACGCGGCGAGCGCCAGCAAGGGCGCGGTACTCGACCTCTGGGGCGACTGAGCTGCGGGGCGGTCGGGCGGGGTGGTCGCGCGTGGCAGAAATTCCGCCGCTGCGCCGCAAGATGCGTTAGAAAGCCGCATGAGCCAGCGCCGCCTGCGTCCGCACTCGACTCCCGATTCGCCGCCCGGTGCGCGGCAGACGACCGCACTCGGCGCAAGCGCCCGCGCCGCGCTGCTGTGCGCCGTGGTGTGTCTGCCACTGCTTGCCTGCAGCAGCACCTCCCGCGCCACCGCGAAGGCGCTCGACGAGGGCAAACCCCAATTTGCTTCGGAAACCTGCCAACAGGCCATCCGCTCGAATCAGGTCCACCAGACGCTGTATATCGGCAGGCTCATTGCCACGCCAGTGATCGTCGTCCTCACGGCCGGCAGCGCGGCGCCGCTGCTGATCGGCGGCAACGTGGCGATGGACACCGCCGACCGCGTCGATGCTTCAAAAATGTCACAGACCTGCGGCGGCCCTGGCCGGACCGGAGGTCAGATCGCCACTGACGTGGCTGGCAATGCGGCGCTGGGCGCCGCTACCGGCGCGGCGCTCGATGGCGTGGCTGGTGGCGACGGGCTGGCGTCGCGACTGTCGCGTTTCTTCTTTGGCGGGACGGCCAGCGCGACTGCCAAGTAGGCCGCCGCAGGCCGCCTAGCCGAGCACCGCGTGCGCCACCCCGACGTAGATCGGGATGCCGAACAGGATGTTGAGCGGGAAAGTGAGGCCGAGCGAGAGGCCGAAGTACAGGCTCGGGTTGGCTTCGGGGATGGCGAAGCGCAGTACCGCCGGCACCGCGATGTAAGAGGCGCTGGCGGCCAGCACCATCAGCAGCGCGCCGTCGCCGGGGCCGATGCCGAAAAGCATGCACAGCCCCAAGGCCAGGCTGGCGTGGGCGACCGGGCCGAGCAGACCGTAGCCCACCACCCAAGGCGATTTGCCGCGCAGTTCGTGCATGTTGCGCGCCGCCGTCAGGCCCATGTCGAGCAGGAAGAAGCTCAGCATGCCCTTGAACAGGTCGACCGAGAACGGCGCCATGACTGCCTTGCCGGCGTCGCCGGTGATGATCCCCACCAGCATGGCGCCGAGCAGAAGCAACTGGGCGCCGTCGGTAAAGGACTCGTGCAGGATCTTGCCCAGTGGCGTGTGCTGTTCGTGCGCCGCGGCGCCGCCGGCAGCACCCCGCTCGCGTCGCAGCATGTTGGCAAAGATCACCGCCATGATGATGGCCGGCGACTCCATCAGCGCCATGGCCGCCGCCATGTGCGCACCAAACGGATACTGGTGGGTCTCGAGATACTGGGTGGCGGTGATGAAGGTCACCGCGCTCACCGAGCCGTAAGTCGCCGCGATGGCCGCCGCGTCAAAGCCGCCGAGCACGCGGCGCAGCAGGTTGTAGCCGATCAGCGGAATGACCACCGCCAGCAGGATGGCGGTGCCGAGGCTGATGGCGACCTCCGGCGTCAGGCCCGACTTGTTCAGCGCGAAGCCGCCCTTGAGGCCGAGCGCCATGAGCAGGTAGAGCGACAGGAAGCGCGAGATCGGCTGCGGGATCTCGAGGTTGGAGCGGGCGAACCCGGCAAAGACGCCGAACACGAAGAACAGGATCGCCGGGTCAAGGAAGTTTTGCATAGGTTTCTCACGATGAAATCGGGACCGATGCTAGATACATCGCGAGAATCCGAAAAGTCAATTTTTTGCGCTGCGCCAATCAGTAAAAATCTATGACAATGGCCGCTCAAGGGCGAAAAAAAGCGCGCCCGAGGGCGCGCGAGAAGACGTTGCGGCGGGACGCGACCGCCGCGACGTGTCCGCAGGTCAGGCCAGCACGCTCTTCGCCATGGCGGCGTACAGCGGGATGCCGATGAGGATGTTGAGCGGAAAGGTGAGGCCGAGCGAGAGGCCGAAGTACAGACTCGGGTTGGCTTCGGGAATGGCGTAGCGCAACACCGCCGGCACCACGATGTAGGACGCACTGGCGGCCAGCACCATCAGCAGAGCGGCGTCGGCCACCGGCAGCGCGAGCAGGCTGGCAATGCCGAGTGCGATGCCGGCGTGGACCAACGGGCCGGCGACGGCATACGCGATCAGCACCGGCGAGGCCTTGCGCGCTTCCTTGAAGTTGCGCGCCACCATCAGGCCCATGTCGAGCAGGAAGAAGGCGAGCATGCCCTTGAACAGGTCACCGGAGAACGGTTGCATCACCGTCTTGCCGGCCTCGCCGCTGAGGAAGCCGACCGCCATGGCGCCAAGCAGCAGCAGGTGGGCGCCGTCGGTGAAGCTCTCATGCAGGATCTTGCCGATCGACAGCGAGGGGCCCGAGCCGCCACCGCCGCCCAGCGCCGCCGCGCCACCGCCGCTCGCCAGCACACCCGCCGGGGCTGCCTGCCCGACACGCATCATGTTGGCCAGCAGCACCGCCATGATGATGGCCGGCGACTCCATCAGCACCATCGCCACCGGCATGTGGCCGCCCGGGGTCATCCCGATGCCTTCGAGGAACTGCGTGGCGGTGACGAAGGTAACCGCGCTCACCGAGCCGTAGGCAGCAGCCACCGCGGCAGCGTCATAGCGCGTGCTGAACTGCTTGAGGAAGTTGTAGCCGATGGCTGGCACGATGAAGGCCAGCGCCACGGCGGCGCCGAGAGTGATGGCGATGTCGGGGGTCAGCCCCGATTTGGCCAGCGCAAAACCGCCCTTGAGCCCGAGGGCCATGAGCAGGTAGAGCGAGAGGAATTTGGAGATCTGTGGCGGGATCTCCAGGTTGGAACGGACGCAGCCTGCCAGCACGCCAAAGACAAAGAACAGGATTGCGGGATCGAGGAAGCTTTGCATAGCACTCTCCTTATGAAAGACGGGCGGAGCATAGAGCTAGTCAACTATTCTTAAAACTAGATTGTTCAACATGCAGACATAGATAAAATGATATCTATCGTGGTTCAGCTGCCAATCCGCCCGGCCAGTTCGACGTAGAGCGGAATGCCGACCAGCAGATTCACCGGCAGGCTGATGCCCAATGGCAGGCCGAAGTAGATGCTCGGGTTGGCCTCGGGGATGGCGTAGCGCAGGGTCGCCGGCACCACGATGTAGGAGGCGCTGGCCGAGAGCACCATGAGCAGCGCGGTATCGACCACCGGCATGGCCAGCAGCCAGGCCAGACCGAGCGCCAGCGCGGCGTGGACCGGCGGCGCCAGCGCGGCATAGGTCACCAGTACGCGCGAGGCGCGGCTGCCTTCCTTGAAGTTGCGCGCCACCAGCAGGCCCATGTCGAGCAGGAAGAAGGCCAGCATGCCCTTGAACAGCTCGCCGGCAAACGGCTCCATCACCACCTTGCCGGCGTCGCCGCTGATGACGCCGATCACGGTGGCACCGAGCACCAGCAGGTGGGCGCCGTCGGTGAAGCTCTCGTGCAGGATGTGGCGCAGCGAGACGCCGTGCGTGGCCTGCCGGGTGCCGGGCAGACGGGCGCGCAGCATGCTGGAGAGCGCCACCGCCATGAGGATGGCCGGCGACTCCATCAGCACCATGGCCAGCGTCATGTGGCCGCCAGGTGCCATGCCCAGCCCCTCGAGATAATGGGTGGCGGTGACGAAGGTGACCGCACTCACCGAGCCATAGGCGGCGGCCACGGCGGCGGCGTCGAAGGTGTTGATGTGCGGGCGCAGCAGCGCATAGCCGAGCGCCGGTACCACGAAGGCCATGGCCACTGCAGCCCCCAGGCTGATGGCGATGTCGGGAGTGAGCCCGGATTCGGCCATGGCAAAGCCGGCCTCGAGGCCGAGCGCCATGAGCAGGTAGAGCGAGAGGAATTTGCCGATCTGCTGCGGGATCTCGAGGTTCGACTTCACAAAGCCCGCAGCAGCACCAAAAGCGAAGAAGAGGAGGGCCGGATCGAAGGACATGGCTATAGAGTCAAGGCGATGTAGACGAACGTAAGTATCAGCTCTACAATGAATAGTACATACTCGATTCTCAATGTTTTACGAATAGTAGAAAATCTATATGAGTCCGCCGCCCCGAGTCTGTCTCCTCACCCGCCATGCCAAGGGGCCGGCGGTGGCGCCCGCCTTGGCGGCCGTCGGCTTTGCGCTGGAGACTATCGACGGCTTCGACACCGACACCCTCGGCACCTTTTCCGGCGAGGTCGAGCGTCAGGGCAGCATGCGCGACGCCGCGCTGGCCAAGGCGCGGCTGGCCTGCGAGCTGGGTGGCTGCCGTTACGGCTTGGGCAGCGAGGGCAGTTTTGGTGGCGACCCCTTCCTCGGCATGTCGGGGTGGGGCCGTGAACTGCTGGTGTGGTGGGACGCCGAGGCCGGCTATGCGGTGGAGGGCTTCGCGCAGGGGCCCGAGACCAACTGGCGCGCGCTCGAGGTGGCCGACGTGGACGCGGCGCGGCGCTTCGCCGATGCCGTCGGCTTCCCGGGGCATGGCATCCTCGTCGGGCGACCGGGCGAGGCGTGGTTCGACAAGGCCTGCGACACGCTCGACACGCTGGTGGCGCGGGTCGAGCAGGGCCTCGCGGCGGGAGCCGGGCCGGTCGCTTTGCAGACCGACATGCGCGCGCACCGCAACCCGACGCGCATGCGGATGATCAGCCGCGCGGCGTCCGCGCTGTCGTCACGTTTGTCGACGCCTTGTCCGGCCTGCGCCGCGCCCGGCTTCGGGCCGGTGGCGCCGGTGCCCGGCGCCCCGTGCGAGGCTTGCGGCGCGCCCACACATGTCCCCCGGGCCGAGCGCCGGGCCTGTCCGCGCTGCGGCCACGAGCAACTTCACGCGCTGGCACATCGCGCCCCGCCGGAGCGCTGCGACCAATGCAACCCCTGATTGACAGAGCGCCGGCGCACGCCTCGTGCGCGAGCCCGGCCCAGACCAAGGAGACGACCCCATGGCCATGCATGTAACCTTCCGGCAGTTGCGCCTCTTTCTGGCGCTGGCCGACACCGGTAGTGTAAGCGGTGCGGCGCGCGCTACCCACGTGACGCAGCCCACCGCATCGATGCAGCTGCGCGAGCTCACCGAATCGGTCGGCATGCCGCTCTACGAGGTGATCTCGCGGCGCGTGCACCTCACCGATGTCGGCCGCGACCTCGCCGAGACGGTACGCCGCATCACCGGCGAATGGGACGGCTTTGCCCAACGCATCGATGCGCTGCAGGGCTTGACTCGCGGCCGCCTAAGCATCTCCGTGGTGAGCACCGCCAAGTACTTCGTGCCGCGCATCCTCGGCACCTTCTGCACCCGCTACCCCGACATCGATGCCGCGCTGACGGTGCTCAACCGCGATGGCGTGGTCGAACGTCTGCAGCAAAACCTCGACGACCTCTACATCATGTCGCAGCCGCCGGCCGACATGGAACTGGAGGACCGCGTCTTCCTCGCAAATCCTCTGGTACTCATTGCGCCGGAGGGCCACCTGCTGGCGGGTCGCCAGCAGGTGACGGCGGCCGACCTGGCGGGCGAGAGCTTTGTCATGCGTGAGCGCGGGTCCGGCACGCGCATGGCCTGTGAGCGCCACTTCAAGCAGCTCGGCATCAAGCCGCGCATCCGCCTCGAGCTTGGCAACAACGAGGCGGTCAAGCAGGCGGTGGCGGGCGGCCTCGGGCTGGCGGTGGTGTCGGTGCACTCGCTCGACGAGCATCTGCCTGAGCAGGGCATCTGCCAGCTCGCCGCCGAGGGCTTTCCGATCCAGTCGCAGTGGCACATCGTGCGGCCGCGCGGCAAGCGCCACACGCCGGTGGGCGACGCCTTCGAGCGCCACCTCGACGAGGCCAGCGCGGACTTGCGGGCACGGCTCGGCGTATGAGGCTGCCGGCCGGTTCCCCCGGCCGGCCTTGCAATTTCCAGCCCAACGTCGCCGCGCGACGTCAGTAGGCGACCTGGTAGCGGAAGGAGAGGAAGCGTTCGGTGTCGCCGGCCAGGCGGTTGCTCAGGCTGGTGGCAGTGCCGCCGCGCACCAGGTCGTCGAGCGTGGTGTACTCGTAGTTCATCAGGAACTTGGCGTTCTCGTTGTGGTACCAGGTCAGGCCGAAGTCCCAGGTGCGGGCGCCGAGGGCGTAGCCCGGACTGGTCGACCCATCGAGCCGGTTGCCGGTGTCGGCATACGTCGCAGCGCCCCGGTCGAGGTCGATGGCCTGATAGCGCAGCCCCAGCTCCCACGCGCCCCAGCCACTTTTCTCGCCGAACCGCACCGGGCTGTTGGGCTTGATGCCGCGGAAGGAGGCGTCCTCGCCGGTCAGCAGCCAGGTGGTGGCGACCTGCCAGGCGCGATGCTGCAGCCTGTCCTGCGCGCTGCGGGCGCCGGTGTTGTCGACTTTGGCGACATCCT
Organism: Rhodocyclaceae bacterium; assembly: GCA_018882975.1. Classification (GTDB taxonomy): domain Bacteria; phylum Pseudomonadota; class Gammaproteobacteria; order Burkholderiales; family UBA3065; genus UBA3065. Next base: position 7,811 of record VEQZ01000045.1, read on the forward strand.
GCCGCACCTGCGCCCATTCCGCGAGCAACCCGAAAGGGCCTTTGTAGTAATACGCCTGAGGCGCGATGCGCATGCGGTTGCCGTCGGAGACGGTCGCCTGCGTCGCCTCGGTGCCGGTGCCAGCGGCTGCTGCCGCGCTCTGATAGCGGAAGAACTGGCCGCCGCCCGGTGTGCGGTAGGCGGCGGTGAGCGAGTTGGTGTCCGATGACGGCGCCCAGGTGCCGGCGACGCCGAAGCCGAGTCCGGCCAGCGGGCCGCTGCCGCCGGCGAACGGCGTGGCGAACAGGCGCCAGGTGAAGTCCTTGTCGTTGTTCTCGTCGCGCGCGGTGAAGCCCTCGCCGCCGTCGGCCACGCCGTTGAACACACCGACCGCGTAGCTGACCTTCTTGTTGAGCACGTCGCCGAACAGGGTGACGCCAAAGTCGCGCGTCGGGATGATGGCGTTGGTCACGTACGAGCGCTCGAGGAACTTGATGTCGTCCGCGCGCTGCAGAAACTCCAGGCCGACGAAGGTCTTGTGCTTGCCGATGCGGAACTTGACGGCGTCGCTGACGTTGACGTCGAAGAATGCGTCGGCCACCCGAACCGTGTTGTTGCGGCGGTTGTCGGCGCCGGCCGCACCGCCGTCGCCGCTCAGGCCGAACTCGGGCATGAAACGAAAGCCGTATTTGCCGCCGTGCAGCGTGCCTTCGAACCAAGGCCGGATGCGGCGTGCGGAGAAGCCGTCGGTGCCGGTGGCCACGCCGTTGGTGGCGCCGCCGGCTGGTGTCACGCTGTTGCCGGGGATCTGCTCGATGGCGTCGCCGCCGACGCTGCGGTAGTCGAGTTGGGCAAGCCCGCGGAAGCGCATCTCGAAGCCACCATCGGCCGAGCGGAAACTGAAACCCTTGCCGCTGGCGGTTACCACCGGCGCGTCCTTGAGCCGCTTGGCGGCGTCTTCCTCGGCCAGTTCCTGCTTGCGCTCGACCACTTTGACCTTCTGGTCGAGGCTCGCGCTCATCTCCTCGATCTTGCGCTGCATCTCGCGCACGGTCTGCTTGAGCGACTCGAGTTCGTCGCTGTCGGCGGCGCGCACGGGCAGGGCAAGGGTGGTGAGCCCGGAAACGGCGAGTGCCGCCGCCAGTGGGCGCATGCGTGCGTAGGTGTTGTTGCTCATGTCGCTGTCCTCATTCACGGTCTGAAAAGCTGTGGTGGCCATGGCCGGCGCCGGCAGGGGTCGGCACGGTCCGGCTGATGGCGATAGACGGCGAATGCTATGCAGCGGCAAGGGTCATTAATAGTCGATTGTTACAATGTTATGAATAGACAAAACACGATTGACTAAAGTCGCATGAGGGACTGCCGAGAACGGGGAGCGCGCCAGAGGGCGCGGGTCGGCGAGTCCGATAAAACCAACTTCGATAGCGCATTGGTCATCGTATAAATACGATATGACACATCGTAATAATTGACTAACGCTTATTCCAAGGCCACCCCTACCATCCGTCCGGTCTTTAATCGGGAGGGTTCATCATGGAAGTCTCAGCCTTGGTCTCGACGCTTGCTTTGGCGCCCTTCGCGCTGATGGCGTTCGCCCTGCTGTGGTCGCGCATCTCCGGCGCCGGTGGCGGCCTGTCGTGGCGCGAATTCGGCGTGCTCTCCACCGGCGGCCTGCTCGGCTCGCTGGTGGCCTTGCTACTTTTCCTCGTCAGCCCGGACGCGCTGCCCGTGGCGGGCCAGCCGCTGCCATGGCTGGCGGTCGGCGCCACCGGGCTCTGGGTGGGGCTGCTGGTGCAGTTTCTTGGCTGCGTCATCGGTGTGTTCTCGGCGCGTTACCTGCAGGGCGAGCCCGGCCAGCCGCGCTACGCCGCCGGCCTCGCGGGCGTGCTTGCCGCCGTTCACCTGTTGCTGCTGGCCGACCACTGGGTGGTGCTGATCGCCGCTTGGGCGTGGGTCGGCGTGTGCCTTGACCCCTTGCTTTGCTTCTACACTGACCGGCCGTTCGCGCTGCTCGCCGCGCACAAGAAGCGCATCGCCGACCGCGTTGCCGATGTGTTGCTGGTGGTGGCCGCTACGCTGACGTGGACGGCGGTCGGGAGCGGCTCGCTTGCCGCACTCGACGCGCACCTCGCCACGGCCGGCGCCAGCCCGGCCTTGCAGGCGGCGGCCACGCTGCTGGTGCTGGCGGTGATCCTGCGCACCGCGCTGCTGCCGGTACATGGCTGGCTGATTCAGGTCATGGAGGCGCCGACACCGGTCTCCGCACTGCTGCACGCCGGGGTGGTCAACCTCGGCGGTTTCGTGCTGGTGCAGTTCGCGCCGCTGCTCGATGCCTCGCCGGTGGCGCGTGGCGTGCTGGTGGCGTTTGGTCTCGGCACGGCGATGCTCGCCGGCCTCGTCACGCTGACGCGCATCAGCATCAAAGTGCGGCTGGCGTGGTCCACCGTCGCGCAGATGGGCTTCATGCTGCTCGAGTGCGGCCTCGGCCTTTACACGCTGGCCATCCTGCACCTGATCGGCCACTCCTTGTACAAGGCGCACACCTTCCTCGCCTCTTCCACTGCCGTGCAGCAGTCCAAGCTGCGGGCGATGCGCGGCGAGCCGAGTCTGATGCCGCTGAGCCTGGTCGTGGCGCCGCTGGTCTCGCTCGCACTGGTGCAGGCGGTGGTCGCGGCGGTCGGGCAGGATGCCTGGCCGTGGTGGTGGAGCGCGCTGCTGGCGCTGGCCTGGGCACCCATGTTGTGGCTGCCAGCCGCGCGCGAGCATGGCGCAGCGCCCGCCGCTTGGGGTGCGCTGGCGGGTGTGGGCATCGTTGCCGGTCTGGCAGCGGTGGTCGGCCTCGCCCACCACTTGCCGCTCGGCAGCGTGGATGCGCCCGACGCGCTGTTGGGCCCGATCGCGCTTGCCGGCATGGCCGCCATGTACCTCGCGCTCGCGCTGCTCAAATTGCGTCCACAGGCGCTGGAAGGCGCGCGCCGCTGGAGCTACGCGGGCTTCTACGTCGACGAGTTCTTTACCCGTCTGGCCCTGCGCATCTGGCCGGCCAACTGGTCGCCGGCACGCAGCGGCGCAACCGGCTCGCGCAGCGCAGCAGGCCTCCGCGCCATCCGCGCCTGACCCTCTGATCCGACAACACCGGAGAACACCATGGGAACCATCGAACCCTTCGTCGCCAATCTGGCCCTCGAGGCCGCAGACCCCGCCGCCACCCGCGCCCTGATCGACGCCGCCTGCGAGCAGGCCTGCCGCGCCATCGCGCCGGCCTGGCCGCTCGACCGCGCCATCGCCGTCAACCCGCACTGGGGCCGCATCGGCCGGCCGCTGCGGCAGGTTGCCGCGCGCATGGCGGTGCTTGGCGCCATCCAGGTCTTCCCGACCCGCGCCTACCTCACGCAGGCTTGGGAGGAGGGGCGCATCACCCCGGCAGACCTCGCCCACGCCCTGGGTGACCTGCCGGCCGCCAAGGCCGCCGGGCTCGGCGTCACGCAGTGCATCGCCGCCCTGCATCAGGCACCCGCGGTGCACCGTCTTCCGCTGCTGATCGACGTGCTCGACGACGCGCCGGAGCGCGGCGCGCGCCTGGCCTGGCGTGAGGCCATCACGCACCAGGTGAGCCAGACCTGCGCCGCCTACTTCGACCAGTTGCAGGCCGATTGGCAGCCGAGCCGCGAACAAGGGCTCTACGCTTTCTGGCGCGACAGCCTGCTGCACGACCACGGCATCGGCGTGCTGATGGGTCTCGACGACCTCGGCCGTCGGCTTGACGCGCTCCCCGCCACCCGCGAGGACGCCGAGCTGTGGGCGTTCAGCCAACTCGGCCTGCCAGAAGAGGTGTGGGCGGACTACCTCGAGGCGGTGCTGCTCACCGTCAACGGTTGGGCCTCGTGGTGCGCCTACCTGGGCTGGCAAGCCGGTCTGGCCGGCGGCAGCGACGCGCACCTGCGCGAACTGCTCGCCATCCGGCTGGCCTGGGGCGCGCTGCTGATGCAATACAAGGACGACACCGCGGCGCAACGCGCCTTCGCTGCGCTGCGGGTGCAGTGGTGCTGCGCGCCGCAGACGCTGCGCCAGGCCGAGGATGCGCTGCTGGTCGATGAGGTCTGGCAGTTGGCGCTCGAGGCGGGTTACCAGCGCCAACTCAGCGCCAAGCTGAGCGGCGCGGCGGGTGCCAGCCAACTGCCGCGAGTCGCTGCCGAGGTGCAGGCGGCGTTCTGCATCGACGTGCGCAGCGAGCCGATGCGGCGCGCGCTGGAGAGCCTGATGCCGAGCCTGCAGACGGTGGGCTTCGCCGGCTTCTTCGGCCTGCCGGTGGCCTACACGCCGCTGGCCACCGCCGCCCGTCGGCCGCAACTGCCGGGCCTGCTGGCACCGGCGCTCGACGTCAAGGACAGCGTCACCGAATCGGCAAGCGACGCCGGCTGCGACACCGCGCTGGACGCTGCCGCCAGCGCCGGCCGCCACCGTAACTTTGTCTGGTCGGAGCAGTGGGCCGCGGCCACGCGCTGGCCGGGCGCGGCGTTCTCCTACGTCGAGGCGGCCGGGGCGGGCTATCTGGGCAAGCTCGCCGGCTGGCTGCGGCCTTCGGCGCAGCCGCGCGCCCGCGATGATCTGGCCGGCCTGCCGACGCGCTACCGCGCGCTCTGCCGCCCGGCGCTGGGTCACCTGAGCACCGCCGACAAGGTCGACCTGGCGGCAAAGGTGCTGCACGCCATGGGCCTCGAGCAGGGCCTTGCGCCGCTGGTGCTGCTGGTCGGGCACGGCGGCCAGACGGTCAACAACGCGCACGCCGCCGGGCTTGACTGCGGCGCCTGCTGCGGCCAGACCGGCGAGGTCAACGCGCGTGTGCTGGCGCGCATGCTCAATGAGCAGGAGGTGCGCGGTGGCCTGCGTTCGCGCGGACTGGCCATCCCGCAGGGCACCACCTTCGTCGCCGCGCTGCACAACACCACTACGGATGAAATAGAGGGCTTCGACCTCGACCTGCTCAACGCCGATGCGCGCGCCCGCTGGGATGGCCTGCAGCCGGTGCTTGCCGCTGCTGGTCACGCGGTGCGCCGCGAGCGTGCGCCGAGCTTGGGCGTCGATGCCGGGGCGGGCCAGAGCGCGCTGCTCGACACCCTGCGCCGCCGCGCCAGCGATGGCGCGCAGACGCGGCCCGAGTGGGCGTTGGCTGGCAATGCCGCGTTTGTGATCGCGCCGCGCGAGCGCACCCGTGGCCTCCAGCTCGACGGGCGCAGCTTCCTGCACGACTACGATGCCGCGCAGGACAGCGACGGCAGCGTGCTGGAACTGCTGATGACGGCGCCGATGCTGGTGACGCACTGGATCAACTGGCAGTACCACGCATCGACTTGCGACCCGCAGCGTCTGGGCAGCGGCAACAAGGTGCTGCACAACATCGTCGGTGGCCAGATCGGCGTGTTCGAAGGCAACGGCGGCGACCTGCGCATCGGCTTGTCGTATCAGTCGCTCAACAACGGCTCGCGCTGGATCCACGAGCCGCTTCGGCTGACAGTGGTGATCGACGCGCCGCGTGCCGGCATCGACGCCATCATCGCCAAGCACGCGGTGGTGCAGCAGCTGCTCGACCACGGTTGGCTGCATCTGTGGCGCTTTGAAGGTGACGCGCTGCAGCGCCACACGGCGTCTGGCTGGCAAGCTGTCGATTTCGGCACGGCGTGAGCGCGGCCACGCCGGCGCTGGTCGGCGCGCTTCTGTCCGGCACGGCCCGCAGCGATGCGGGCCGTTTTTCTGTCGCCGGGCGAGGGGTGCCGGGCCGTAAGGTAGAATGCTTGTTACGCGCCCGTAGCTCAGCTGGATAGAGTACTGCCCTCCGAAGGCAGGGGTCGGACGTTCGAATCGTCTCGGGCGCGCCACACGTATTGGCCAGGTTGGTCTTACAGCGGGACCGGGCTACGTGTCTTTGGCGCCGTCGCACGGCCACCGGGCATACGCCGAGGGTTACACTCGCTGCGGAGACTTTTCCCCGCGGGTGGAACATGAAGAAAGTCATCTACATCCTCGGCCAGCTCAACGACGAAGACGTGGAGTGGATGGTCAACCAAGCGCGTCGCATCGATTTCTCGGTTGGCCAGACCATCATCGCTGAGGGCTCGCAGGCCGATGATGTGCTTTTTGTGCTCGATGGCGAAGTGGTGGTGGAGACTGGGCGATCGGTGCGTATCGCCACGCTCGGTTCGGGTGAGATACTCGGGGAGATGTCGCTGGTTGACGCGCGGCCTGCCTCTGCCAGCGTCATCGGTGCCAGCGCTGGTCGCCTGATGGCTATTTCCAAGGACCGTCTGCGCGCTAAATTGGCGGCCGACACTGGCTTTGCTGCCCGATTCTTCAAGGCACTGGCGCTCTTCCTTTCGGAACGCATGCGGGGCACCGTAGCGCAACTGGGCTATGGCAGCAGCAAAGACCTTCAGGAAAGCGACCCGGATGAACTCGAGGGTGAGGTGCTCGAGAACGCCTACCTCGCCGGCACTCGCTTCGACCGGATGATGAAACAGATGCGGGGCTGAACTTGCCAAGCCAATTGCAGCGTCCCGCTGCAATCCTGTTGTTGGGTTTCTGCGCCTCGGTCAGCATGGCAAAGGCGGGCGCAGAGGCTGCCGCCTCGCAGGTGCCACCCGTTTCCATAACGCAGGAGCCGGCCATGCCAGTACTGGCGATGCCGGCCGGTACGCTTGACCTGCGCGGCGTGATCGAGGCCACCTTGGCACGCAACGCCAACGTGCGTCTCGCCCGTTCGCAGCTCGACATCGCCGAAGGCGGGATCCTGGTGCAGCGTGGCGCGTTCGATTGGCGCACGCAGGCGGACCTTTCGCGGCAGCAATTCTCAACGCCGCTCTCCGGCGCCGACCGGGCGTTGTTCCTCGACACCGCCCCTGGCCACGACAACAACCTTACGCGGCTGGACACCTCATCGGTGGGGGTGCAGCGCCGTCTCGAGAGCGGCCTTGTCATTCGTAGTGGCCTGACGCACAACCTCAGCGGCGCGACACTCGTCACGCCCGGCGGCACCCCGGTCACTGGCACCGGCTCGATCAGCTTCGGGCTCACCTATCCGCTGCTGCGCGGTGGCATGGGCACCGCCGCGCTGCCGCTGCGCATCAGCGAACTCGAGTCACAGGCCACCCGCTTCGACCTCGAGGCGACTGTCGCCCTCTCGCTGTTTGATGCGACAGCGCGCTACTGGAGCTACCTCTCGGCGTTGCGTCGGCTGCAGATCAGCCGCGACAGCGAGGCGCGCGGTGAGACCCTGCTCGGCCAGCTGCAGAAGCTCGCCGATGCAGATGAACTGCCGCGCGCCGAACTGCAACTGGTCCGCGCCAACCTCAACGACCGTCGCTTCCAGCGGCTACAGGCCGAGCAGGCGGTGCTGGCGGCGCGTCTGGCGCTCGGCCGCACGCTCGGCCTGGGCGCCGATGAGGCCTCGCGCATCGGCATGCCGGTCGATGAGTTCCCGGGCGCCGCGGTGTCGCTCGACCGCCAGTTGACCGCCGGCCGCGAGGCGCTGGCCGAGGCCGCGCTGGAACGCCGCGCCGAGTTGCTGGCGCTGGCCCGCCGCGACCAGGCCGCCGGCTTCGGCATCGACATCGCGCGCAACAACGCGCTGCCGCAGCTCGACCTCAGCGTCGGCCTGAGCAGCAACGGCCTCTCCGAGATGCAGAACCGGCCCACACTGCCTTTCGTGCCGACCTTCGACCGGCTGGCGCCGGCGGGGTATTCGGTGGGCGTGACGTTCTCGTATCCGCTCGGCGCCACCACCGCGCGCGGCCAGATCGCTCAGCAGCAGGGTCTGCAGCAGCAGACCGCGACACGGCGGCAGGAACTGGCGGCGACGGTACGCTCCAACGTCGAACGCGCGGTCTTTGTCTACCAGAGCAATCGCGCCGTCATCGACCAGCTCGAGTCGTCGCGCAAGGCCTACGAGGTGGCGCTCGACAACGAGAAACTCAAGCGCAGTCTTGGACTCGCTACCCTCATCGATGTACTCAACGTCGAGGATCGGCTGACCAACGCCAGTCTGGCTCTGGCGCAGGCTCAGGGCGACTACGCCTCTGCAATCGCGCTGCTGCTGTTCGAGAGCGGGCAGATCATCGACAACCGGGGTGGTGACTATGTGGCGAGTGCCGACGCGCTTGCCGGGCGCTAGATACTCATGAGTGACAAGCAGGTCAAGAGCTCGATCTTTCGCAAGGCGGCGCTGGATCGCCTCTCGAGTCCCGAGGCGCTGGATGCACTGATGCAGGTGATCACACCGCGCGCCTGGCTGCTGCTGGTGCCGCTGCTGGCAATCACCATCTTCGCCGTTGCTTGGAGCGTACTCGGCACCCTCCCGGACAAGGTCGAGTCGCGCAATTGCATCCTGCTCAACACCACTGGCCTCTCCAGCGTGGTGGCCGACACCGCGGGCCGGCTGGTGGCGCTCGAAGTCAAGGTGGGCGACCGCGTAGCGGTGGGCGATACGCTGGCCCGCGTGGCACTACCCGAGATGGAGGAGTCGCTGCGGAAGTCCGAGGGTCGGCTTAAGGAACTGGAGGCACGGATCGAAGTAATCGAGCGTTACGGTGCCGACAGCAACAACCTGTCCGACCGCACTGTGGAGCAGAAGCGCCAACTGCTGGCGGGGCAGATCGCCTCGACACGACAGCGCATCGCCAACGCGCGTGACCGCGTCACCGCACTGGAAGAACGCGTGCGGGTGCAGGGCGACCTGTTTCAGCGCGGTCTGGTGACCAACAACCAGTTGGTGGCTACTCGCCAGGACCTCGCCGCAGCCAAACAGGAAGAGGTGGCCGAGCAGTTGCAACTCGAGTCGCTACAGGGGCAGTTCGACCAGTTGCGCCTGAACGCCATGGAGCGACGCCGCTCGGTCGGCGTTCAGCGCGAAGAGATCGCAGCGCAGATGTCGGAGGCGCGGCGCGAGCGCGACGGCTTGCGCGCACGCATGGACAAGGCCGCCGTGGTGCGTAGTGCCTACGCGGGTCGGGTGGTGGAAGTTTCGGCCAGCCTCGGCGCGCTGGTTTCACCTGGTTTGCCACTTGCCACAGTCGAGCTGGACAGCAGCGAGACGGCGCCTGCCGGTGCCGCTATCCCGCTCGAGGCAGTGGTGTTCCCAGGTCTGGCCGATGGCCGCAAGATCGGCGCCGACATGGTGGCTCGCATAGTGCCGTCCACCGCCAAGCGTCAGGAGTTCGGCTACATCACCGGACGCGTCAGCAGTGTGGCCGACTACCCGTCTACGCCACGCGGGGTCATGCGCATCCTGCAGAACGAGAACCTGGCGCGCGCGCTGGCCTCAGGCGAGCCGCCGCTGGTGGTGCGGGTGCGTCTGGATACCGCTGATACGCCTTCCGGTTTCCAGTGGTCGGCCTCGCAGGGGCCAGCGCGTCGGGTCGGTAGCGGCACGCTGTGCAGCGC
>VEQZ01000046.1 GCA_018882975.1 Rhodocyclaceae bacterium
GAGGCCGAAGCGCCGCCCAAGCCGGTACTGCCCTTCCGTTATCTCGGCCGCTTCGCCCTGGAAGCGCAATCCACGATATTCCTCGCCGCGCAGGGCGATACCATCCAGGCCCACCTCGGGGATGTGCTGCAGGGCGGATGGCGCCTCGACAGCGATGCCGGCGACCGGCTTGCATTCACGCACCTTCCGACGGGTACTTCGCAGTGGCTTATCATCACAAATCAATGAGAATCGGGGTCCTGATGAATGCCCTCCCAGCCGTGTCGCAGCGGTGGCATGCCTTCGCGGTGATCGCGGGCAGCGTGCTGCTTGCTGCGTGCAGCACGCCGGACCCGCTGAACGCGGTCGCGCCGTTGTTGCTGACGGGTGATACGGACAAGGCGATCGCCCAGCTGCAGGCCGAAGTGGACCGCCACCCGGACCGCAGTCCGCCGCGGGTCGCGCTGATGCGTCTGCGCGAGTCGGCCGCCCAGGGCCAGCTGCGTCGCGCTGATCAGGCACTGGCCAACGGCGACGAGGCGACGGCCGCCGATGCGCTCGAGCGGGCTGCGCAGTATCTGCCGACCAGCCCGCTGGTGACCGAGGCCAAGCTGCAGTTCGAACGGCACCAGCGGGCGTCGGCGGCTATTGGCAGCGCCCAGCAGAGTCTCGACGGAGGCCAACTGGAACCGGCCCGAAACCACATCGCTGCGGCGCTGGCGCTCGAGCCGGGCAACCGGCCCGCGCTGCAGTTGCAGCAGCGCATCCAGCGCCAGATGGACGAACGCGCGACGGCTCAAGAGCCGCAACTGCGGTTGCTCGATGACAAGCCGGTGAACCTTGAGTTTCGCGATGCCCCGCTCAGGCAGGTGTTCGAGGCCTTGTCCCGCGTTGCCGGCCTGAGCTTCGTGTTCGATCAGGAGGTTCGCCGCGACGCCCGGGTCAATCTTGTGCTCAACGGGGTCAAGGTGAGCGAGGCGCTGAAGGTGATCGCTCAGGCCAACCGTGTCGGCTTTTCGGTGCTCGGTGAGCGTGCCCTGCTGGTCTACCCGGCGACGGCGGCCAAGCGCAATGAGTACCGGCCGCTGGTGGTGCGCAGCTTCAGCTTGTCCAATGCGGCGGCCTAGGACATCGTCAACGTTCTGCGTAACGTTCTCAAGGCGCGGGATGTGACCGCCGACGAGAAGGCCAATATGGTGGTCATGCGTGACAGCCCGGAGACGGTTCGCTTGGCCGAGCGGCTGGTCGCTGCCCATGACGTGACCGACTCCGAGGTGATGCTCGACGTCGAAGTGCTCGAGGTCTCGCGCACGCGCCTGAGCAAACTCGGCCTGGTCGCGCCCGAAAGCGTGAGCATCGGCAACCCGACGACGACTGGCGGCATCATCCTTGGGGCTGCCGGCATTCGCGCCGCGATTGCCAATCCGGCCCTGATCGTCAACCTGAAGGATCGTGACAGCGCCGCCGACCTGCTGGCCAACCCTCGCATCCGTGTCAAGAACCGCACCAAGGCGCGCATCCATATCGGCGAAAAACTCCCGGTGGTGACGACCACTGCGACCGCCAACGTTGGTGTCTCAAGTTCGGTGAGCTATCTTGATGTCGGCCTCAAACTCGACGTCGAGCCGACCATTCATTTGAATGACGAGGTGTCGATCGGGCTCAAACTCGAGGTCTCCAACCTCACCGACACCATCCGCCTGCCTGCGGCGGGCGGCAGCGAGACCATCGCCTACCGACTTGGCACGCGCAACACCGAGACCACCTTGCGCCTCAAGGATGGCGAGACGCAGATCCTGGCTGGATTGATCCAGAACGACCAGCGGCGGTCCCGTACCAAGATCCCTGTGCTCGGCGACCTGCCGCTGATCGGCCGCCTGTTCTCCAGCGACGATGGCGATGGCAACGCCCGCAGCAAGACCGAAGTGGTTCTTCTGATCACCCCCCGCATCCTGCGTGCGATCGAGGTCCCCTTGCCGGAGATGGCGCGTTTCCCTGCCGGGATGGCAGGCGACAACCGGGCGGTACCGGTCGTCATGGAAGGCGAGGTCGTCGATCCGCTGCTGGGGGTTCCGGCTGGCGAGAATCCGCCAGCGGCAAACGAGCCGCCGCCGCCGGCCGCAGCCGAACAGGAGGCGGCCAAGCCGCCCGCCCGCAGGGGCGACATGAGCTTCCCGCAGCGCTAAGGGCACCATGCGGCATACGCGTGGCTTCACCTACATCGAGATGCTGGTGGCGCTCGCCCTGGTCGCGCTGGTCGCCGCACTTGCCGCACCGACCGTTCAGCAGGCGCGGCGGCGGGAAGACGAGCGGACGCTGCGCGTCGCGCTGCGCGAGATCCGCAGTGCCATCGATGCCTACAAGCGCGCCAGCGAGGAGGGCCGTATCACTTTGGAGACGGGCGAATCGGGATATCCGCGGCGGCTTGCCGATCTGGTGACCGGCGTGGCCGATGCCAGCAAACCCGACGAGCCGCGCATCGTCTTTTTGCGGCGTTTGCCGCCTGATCCGCTGTTTCGCCCGGGCCTCCTCGGTGGGTCGGAATCTGTCGGCGACCTGGCGCGTGGCCGCGTGCCTCCAGAGCAGACCTGGGGTTTGCGCAGCTTCACCAGTCCGCCGGACGCGCCTGCACCCGGGCGTGACGTGTTCGACGTCTACAGCCTGAACCCGGGCCTCGCACTCGACGGCAGCCGCTACCGTGACTGGTAAGCGAGGGCGCCGGCTTGTCTTTCTGCGCGCGAGCACGCCAGGCGCCGGTGTCATGCCCGCGGGCTTTACCCTGATCGAACTGATGGTGGTGCTCGCACTGGTCGGTGCACTGCTGTCGATCGCGCTGCCCCGCTACGTGACCTCGGTGAAACGCTCCGCGGAGGTCGTACTGCGCCACAACCTCAAAGCGACTCGCCGCGCCATCGACCAGTATTACGGCGACCGCGGGGTCTATCCGCGCAATCTGCGCGAGTTGGTGCAGCGCGGTTACCTCGACCAGATGCCGACCGATCCGGTGCTCGACAGCAGGCAGCGCTGGCTGCTCGAGCTTGCGCCAGACGGCGGGGTCATGAATCTGCGCAGCAGCGCCGAGGGGGTCGACAGCGATGGCCGACGATACCGCGACCTGTAGGCGTTGCGGTGCCTCCCGGGCGCGGGCCGGGTTCGCCTATGTTGCGCTGCTGGTAGTGCTGGCCGGGTCTGCACTGGGCGCACTGCGGGTGGCCGAGTCCGGCCGCATGGCGCGTCAGCGCGAGGCCGAACAGCAACTTCTGTTTGTCGGCCGTGAATACCGGCAGGCGATCGAACGCTACACCAACCGCGACGCGGGTGCCTTGCGCGGCCCGCCCAAACGTCTGGAAGACCTGCTTGCCGACAAGCGTGGGCCGCAGCCCGAGTATCACCTGCGGCGCCTTTACCCGGACCCGATGACGGGTAGCGCCGACTGGCAGGTGCTGCGCAACGCTGCCGGTGGCATCGTTGGTGTGCGCAGCCGCAGCCGTCTGCAACCGCTGCAGCGCGACGGGTTTGCCGATGAGGAGACTGATTTCGACCAGGCTAAAACCTACGCGGACTGGGTGTTTGGTCTCAAACCCGGAAAATCCGCAAGTCCGGCTGACGCTGCAGACGAGGGGGCCGCGTCCCAGACTGCCCCGCTGGTGGACGCGGGGGCCGGGGCCTAGCCCCGTTGCGCCGGGCATGCATGGCGCTGCTACGGTGTCGGTGGCGCCCGGACACGGGAAAGTGTCCCTTGACGCCGTCCACCCTGAGGCCGAATATAGCGAAAGAAGGGTGCGCCATCGGCCGTCAGAGCCGCGCTGCGTGCCCCGGCACCCGGGGGCTAGCGGCTCCCGCAAACGGAGGGGGACAAACGATGGCGGATCTCAAGGCGCTGCAGACCGAAATGAGCAAGCAGTCGGCCGACATGGGCCTCAACCTGACCCGTGTGGTCATGGGCAATGCCGACAGCATGGTCAAGATGAACGTGCAGTTCGCTGAGCAGACGGTCGAACTGGCGCGCCGGAACATGGCAGCGCTGGCTGATCTGCGCGACGTCAACCAAGTGATGACGCTGTACCAGGGCATGGTCAAGGCGCTGGTGGAGTCGGCCATGAGCTATGGCAGCGCGGTCTACGACTCCAACAGCAAGACCGCGGCCCACCTCACCGACGTGGTCGAGCAGGGCATCAGTGGCATTGCCGAGCACGTCACTTCGGCGGTCGACAACATCGCCAGCCAACCCGGCCAGACGCCCGACCAGATGGTCGATGCGATGAAGAACACCGCTGCCTCGGCGCGTGCGGCCTTCAGCGAGATGACGCAGGTGGCGCGCAAGGTCACGCGCATGGCCGACGAGAACGTCGCCGCCATGGCAAAGGCCGCCAGCGACGCCATCGACACCGGGCTGCGCCACTAGAATCGCATCAGAAACTAGAACCGCATCAGAACCGCGGCATCAGAACCGCGGTGGTTTGGCAGAAAGCCGCGGCGCGCCGCGGCTTTCTCGTTGCGTCTGGGTTGTTGCGGCCTTTTTATTGTCGGCTCAGGGTGTGGACTGACTATACTTCGGGCGCTCGTGAGTCGCGTCGGCTGTTCGTCGCCGTTGCGAGGCACGCAAGAACACTCACCCCAACCAAAAGGACCCTGAAATGGCTTCCATCCTGACCTCGCTCGGCCGCACCGTGGCCGCCGGCTTTGTTCTTCTGGTGCTGATCGTGCTCGCCACCGGCAACGCCGACCTCGCCGGCGACACCTGGCAGCGCTTTGCCGTGCGCTGGCTGCACGTGATGAGCGGCACGCTGTGGATCGGCCTGCTCTGGTACTTCAACTTCGTGCAGATCCCCTCGATGCCGAAGATCCCCGACGAGCACAAGCCGGCCATCGGCAAGGTGATCGCGCCGACCGCGCTGTTCTGGTTCCGCTGGGCGGCTGCCGCGACCGTGGTGCTCGGTCTGCTCACTGCGCTGGTCAACGGCTACGCGCACCAGGCCTTCACGCTGCAACCCAGCCATCGCGCCATCGGCATCGGCATGTGGCTGGCGCTGATCATGGCCTTCAATGTCTGGTTCATCATCTGGCCGAACCAGAAGAAGGCGCTTGGCATCGTCGCCGTGGAGGCGGATGCCAAGGCCAAGGCGGCGCGCACCGCCATGCTCACCAGCCGAATCAACACGCTGCTTTCGGTTCCCATGCTCTACATGATGGTGGCGCAGCAGAACGGCGGCCTGTAAGCCCCGTTCCTACCCGCGGCAGAGGCCGGGCACTGTCCCGGCCTTTTTCTTTTGCGCTATGGGTTTGCCCCTGGTCAAGCCCGGGCGTGGTTCCGGTTGTCGTGCCGACGTGCCCCCGAGGACGATTCGTCGCGGGGAAGGCGCTGCCTTCCCTGCATCGCAATCCATCCATCACACGGGAGGCCGCAATGAACCATGCCGTCAGAAAACTCCACCGCCAGTCCGGCGTCACCATGATCGAGTACGCCCTCATCGCCGCGCTGATCGCCGTCGTGGCGCTCACCACGCTCACCGCCGTGGGCGGGTCGGTGAACACCAAGTTCTCCAGCGTATCGACCGCCCTGCAGTGACCCGAGCCGCGCCAACTTGCGCTGCATCAAGTGATGACCGGGTTTCGGTTGTCCGCCTCCCGTGCCCCCGAGGACGATTCGTTGCGGGGAAGGCGCCGCCTTCTTCGCAACGCAATCCATCTCAAAAGTACGGGAGGCATCAATGAATGCAGCAGTCAGGAAGCTCCACCGGCAGTCTGGCGTGACCATGATCGAGTACGCGCTGATCGCAGCACTGATCGGCGTGGTGGCGATCACCACGCTCACGGCAATCGGTACCAAGGTGAACACCAAGTTCACCGCCGTCTCGACCGCTCTGCAGTAACGCGGACCGAAACGGTGAGTCATGCGTCACGACCGTAAACATCCCGGACGGAGGGCCTGACATGCGCGCGCTCTCCGTCACCGCGATCGCCCTCCTGCTGGGTGCGGTCGTGTCGTTCTTCGTTGCCCGCTCGCTCTCGGGCGGCAGCGAAGCCATTCATTCGGTGCCGGTGGTGGTCGCTGCTCAGGCGATCGAACCCGGCACCCGTCTCAATGCCCTGCAATTGAACCTCGTCGAGTGGCCGGTGCTGTCGCGGCCTGCCGGTGCCTTCGCCGACGTCAATGCACTGGCTGGACGCGTGGTCCGCAGCGGCCTGCAGGCCGGCGAACCGCTGACCGAAGGCCGGCTGGCCGCAACCGAGGCGCGTGGCGGGCTGGCGTCGATCATCACGCCCGGCAAGCGTGCCGTTTCGGTGCGCGTCAACGATGTGGTAGGGGTGGCCGGTTTTGCCCTGCCGGGCAGCTACGTCGATGTCATCGTCAGCGCCCGCGATGCCGGTGAGAAGCCGTTCGCCCGCACCGTGCTGAGCCGGGTCAGGGTGCTTGCCGCCGCGCAGGACACCTGGGCCGACCCGGCCAAGCCCAAGCTGGTCAACGCCGTCACGCTCGAGCTCAGCCCTGAAGAGGCCGAGCGGCTCGACCTCGCGCGCACCGTCGGCAATCTGTCGCTGGTGCTGCGCAACGAGTTCGATGATGGGGCGGTGGCGCCCGGCGAGCGCTCCGGCGCCCGGCTCGACGATCTGGTGGCAAGTGCCGCACCCGTGGCTACGGCCGGGGTTGCCGGCAACGCCGTGCGGGCCCCGCGTCCGCCACGGCCACGCACCGGCGAGCCGTCCGCGGCCGCACCGGCGGTGGGCCCGCCGGTGAACGCCGTCGCCACGGCACGTTTTGAGGAAATCCGCGGCACACACCGCGTCTTTGGCAACGGGGCGATTGAATGAGACAGACTCTTTTGTGGTGCATGGCGGCAGCCATGCTGGTGGTGGTCGGCGGGCCGGCGCAAGCCGCGTTGGCGGATCCGCATCGTGTCAACACCGTGGTCGGCCGCGCCGAAGTCATGGACTTCAGCACGCCGGTGTCGCGCATCGCCGTGGGCGATCCGCGTGTGCTCGACTACGTGATGCTGTCGCCGACGCAGATCTACGTGTTGGGCAAGTCGGTGGGCAGTACCAACCTGTTGATCTGGGGCCAACGTGGCGCGCCGCGTTCGGTGAGCGTGAGTGTGGACATCGACCTCGAACCGCTGCGCCAGGCCTTGGGCAGCGCGCTGCCCGGACAGGCGATCGACGTGACCAGCGTGAGCGGCTCGGTGGTGCTCGGCGGCACCGTCTCCGACGTGCTGGTTGCCAACCAGGCGGTGGAGTATGGCGAGGCCTTCGTGCGCAGCCTCAATCGCCAGTTGCTGTTGGTCCTACGCAGCGGTGATGGCACCACGCCGGTCGGCACCCAGTCGGGCACCGCCACCGCCGCCATCAACTCGCAAATGGTGGCGGTGCAGGTGATCAACCGCATGCGTGTGCGCGACCCGCAACAGGTGATGCTCGAGGTGCGGGTGGCGGAGATCTCCAAGACCCTGCTCGACAAGCTCGGCGCGCAGGTGAGCGCGCGCGGCAAGATCGGCGATGTGCGCTGGAGCATCCTCTCCGGCTTTCTCGCCGGCGGCGCGCTGGGCCAGCCGCTGGCGGCCGGCTCGCTCAGCCTCAGTGGCCTCGACATCGACGCCGAGAAGCGCAACGGGTTGATCAAGATCCTCGCCGAGCCGACCATCGTCGCGGTGAGCGGCCACGAGGGCAGCTTCCTCGCCGGCGGCGTGATCTTTCTGCCCACCCCGGCGGCACTCGGGCAGGCGCCAGGGCTGCAGGAATACCCCTTCGGCATCAGCCTCAAGTTCATCCCGACGGTGCTCGACAACGGCCGCATCAGCCTCAAGGTGGCGCCCGAGGTGTCGGAGGTATCGACCGAGGGGGTGAGCTACTCGGTCGGCAACGCCACGCTGATCCTGCCGCGCGTGAACAAGCGCAACGTTTCGACCACGGTGCAGCTGCGCGATGGCCAGTCCTTGGTCATCGGCGGTCTGTTGCGCAACGACGTGACGCAGTCGGTCAAGCGTCTGCCGCTGCTCGGCGACTTGCCGGTGCTCGGGCCCCTGTTCCGCAGCAGCCAGTTCATCGCCGAGAAGAGCGAGCTGGTGGTGATCGTCAGCCCGAGTCTGGTCAAGCCGACCGAGGCGCCGCCGCCGCTACCCACCGACCACTACACGCCGCCGACGCCGAAGGAGTTCTTCCTCGACGGCAAGCTCGAAGGCGGTGCCGCAGCCGGCAACAAGGCCGCAGAACCCGACAAGGCGACTGGCGGCACCACGGGAGGTGCGCGATGAACCGCCTGACTCGCAATTTGCGGTTTAGTGGCCTCCGCCCGACCGCCAGCCGGCTGGCCCTGCTCTGCGGCGCCGTGCTGCTGCCCGCAGCCCTGCTGGCCGGCTGCGCGGCGCAGATGGACACCCCCTCGCCGAACTTTGGCCGGGCCCTGAACGCGGCCAAGGACGCACAGCGCCTGACCCCCTACGACCGCGAGGACGGGTTGCGGCCGCAGGCCCGCGAACTGCCGGCCGGCGTTGCTGCGCCGCCGCCGGCCGCGGCACCGGCGGGCGGCTCGACTTGGGGCCCAATGCCGGCATCGACGACCGCCTCGGGCGGGCTGATCATGCCGACCGGGGTGCGTTAGATGCGTGTGCCGGGTCGTCAACGCGATACATGGTGGCGCCACCGCGGCCTCGCCATGATCGAGTTCGCGCTGGTGCTGCCGCTGTTCCTGCTGCTGGTGTTCGGCGCGGTGGCGTTCGGCACCGCCATCCTCGACAAGGTGGTGCTGACCAACGCCAGCCGCGAGGCGGCGCGCCAGGGCGCGGTCTACCGCGGCACCGGCTTGCGGCCCAGCGCGACCCAGGTGCGCACGGTGGCGACCACCTACTGCAGCCAGAACCTGATCGCCTTTGGCGGCAGCAAGGTGTGCACGGTGACGCTCAGCGCCGACCCGGCGACGCTGGTGACCGGCGGCACGCTGACCGTGACCGTCACCTATCCCTTCGCTTTCCTCGGGCTCACCGGCCTGCTCAATCCGTTCGGGGCCAACAACGGCCTGACCCTGACGGCATCGACCACCATGCGTGCGGAGTGACCATGCGCAGCTATTGCAAGTTTGTTGACCCCGGCACTGCGCCGCGCGCCGCCAGGCACCCGCGTGCTACCGCCGCGCTGCTGTCCGCCGCGCCGGCGCCCCGTGGCAGCGTGTTGCTGCTGTCGGTGGTGCTGCTGCCGGTGCTGGTCGGGCTGGTGGCGCTGGCCGCCGACATCGCCCGTATCCTTTTGACCAAGGACGAACTGCGCCGCGCCGCCGAGGCCGCCGCGCTGGCCGGCGCCAAGGGCCTGCTCACCAGCACCACGCCCGACTGGTCGGCGGCCGGACTGCGCGCCCGCGACGCGCTGACCCGCAACAACGCTGCCGGCACGGCATTGCAGGACGCGGTGATCGAGTATGGCTACTGGGACCTCGGCACCCAGGGCTGGGGCGCGGCGTCGAGTTTTTCCGCCGGCCTGGCGCGCCCGACAGGCGGCCAGTGGGCGCCGGCGCTGCGCGTCACCGTGGGCCGCGACGGGAGTGCCACCGGCACCGCCAACGGCGGCCCGCTGAGCCTGTTCTTTGCGCCGGTGTTCGGCAGCCTGCTGCAGAACGTGTCGGCCAGCGCCATCGCCATGCAGTCGGCGCCCGGCCGCGTCGAGCCGCAGGCACTGCTGCCGATCGCCATCAACCGCTGCATGTTCGACCTCTACTGGAACAGCAGCACTGGCGCGCCGATCCCGGTGGCGCCGACCTCGCCCTACTACAACGCGGCCGACCCGTATGAACTGCGCATCGGCGCGCAGAACCAGTACGGCACCTGCGCCGCCGGGCAGTGGAATCTGTTCAGCACCACCGACAACTCGACTGCCGGCGTGCAGGGCTTGCTGACCAACGGCAATCCGTCGGCGATGTCGATCGGCGACCAGACCTGGATCGACAGCGGCGTCAAGAACGCGCTCTACGACTCGGTGCCGGTGAACAAGGCCTATCTGGTGGCGGTGGTCGACGACCTCTCCAAGGGCTGGCAGACCATCCGCGCCTTCGCGCCGTTCTACGTGACCAAGTCGGTGGGCGGCAACACCAAGACGGTGTTCGGCCGCTTCATGTCGGCGAGCGATTTCCCCGGCGCGCTCGACCCGGGCGGGACCACCTACTACGGCGTGCCGGCGCCGCCCGCCTTGGTGCGGTGACGAGCGCTGCGACGAGAAAAAGCCCATGAGGAGAAGCTGATGAGAATCACCCTGGTCTCGAGCCAGAAACTGCCGGCCCCGCTGCGCCTTGCGCTGGCACCGGCAGACAGCCTGCAGTGCCGCGTGTTGCCCGACCTGATCGGCTTCCCGCAGGACATCACGCTGGCTGCCGATGTGCTGCTGCTGAGCGGCTACCCGGCCGACGGGCGTCTGGTGGCCACTGTCGAAGCCTGCCGCGCCGCTGCGCCCGACTGCCGGGTGGTGCCGGTGCTGGCCGCGCCGCCGGCCGCCGAGGTGGTGCGCCTGATGCAGGCCGGTGCGGCCGATGTGGTCGACTCGATCACCCCTGCCGACCTCGACGCGCTGCTCGGGCGCCTGCGCAGCCAGCCGGCGCCCCTCACTGCGCCGCCCGGCGGCGTGCGCAGCATCGGCGTGGTCTCGGCCAAGGGTGGCGACGGTGCCACCTGCATCGCCGCCAATCTCGCCGCCGCGCTGGCGCGCTGCCCGGGCATGCGGGTGCTGGCGCTCGACCTCGCCCTGCCGTTTGGCGACCTCGAGATCCACCTCACGCCGGAGCCGCCGCAGAACGATCTGGCCGATGTGCTGGCGCAGATCGATCGCCTCGACGCCACGCTGCTCGACACGCTCGCCCATCCGCTCGGCGGGCAGCTGCGCTTGATCGTCTCGCCGACCGGCGCCGAACGCTTCATCGAGGTCACACCGGCACTGGTGGCGCGGCTGCTCACGCTGGCAGCGCATTCCTATCACTTTGTGGTGGCCGACCTTGGCGGCGGCACCGACCCGGTGAGCCTGAGCGTGCTCGGCCAGTTCGACCAGATCCTGCTGGTGGCCACGCCCGACATCGCCTCGCTGCGCCACGCCTCGCGCGTGCTCCGGCTGTGGCGGGGCATGGGCCGTGACACCGCGCGCATCGGTTTGGTGATGAATCGGACGGATGAGCACCCCGAGGTGCCGGTGCCGCGTTTTGCCACCACCCTCGAGCTGCCGGTGCTGCGCGAGATCGCCGGCGAGCACGAGGGTGTGAGCCAGTCCCTGCTGGAGGGCGCGCCGGTGCTGGTCACCGCGCCCAACAGTGCCTTCAGCCGCGCCATCCGCCGTTGGGCGGCCGAGTTGGCCGGCGTCAACCCTGTCGAGGAGTCCCTGTGGACCAGCTTCAAACAACTCTGGCGCGCCGCTTGAGCGCGTGGGATTACGCGCCGCTGTTTGGCGGGCGGCCGGGCGCCGGCCCGGCAGCCGCGGGGTCGGGCAGTGCCGAGACCCCGGCGCGGGGTGCGCGGCCTGCCCACGACGACGCCTTCTACGCCCTCAAGACGCGCCTGCATCAGCGTTTATTGGGCCGCATCGACCTCGCCGCTGCCGAGAACCTGCCGCCCGAAGCCTTGCGTGCCCAACTCGCCGATTTGCTTGGCCGGCTCATCGACGAGGACGCGCTGCCGGTGAATGGCGTGGAGCGGCGGCAACTGGTGGCGGAGCTGCAGAACGAGATCCTCGGCCTCGGGCCGCTGGAGCCGCTGCTGGCCGACCCTGCCGTCACCGAGATCATGGTCAACGGCGCCGAGCGCGTCTATGTCGAGCGCGGCGGGCGCATCGAGCGCACGGCGGTGCGCTTCAACGACGACGACCACGTGCGCAAGATCATCGACAAGATCGTCTCGCGCATCGGCCGACGCATCGACGAGTCGAGCCCGATGGCCGACGCGCGGCTGCCCGACGGCTCGCGCGTCAACGCGGTGATCCCGCCGGTCACGCTCGACGGGCCGTCGCTGTCGATCCGGCGTTTTGCGGTGGTGCCGCTGCGCATGCCCGACCTGCTGGCGCACCACACCCTGACGTCGGGCATGGCCGAGTTTCTTGCCGGGCTGGTGCGCGCCAAGGTGAACGTCGTCATCTCCGGCGGCACCGGCTCGGGCAAGACCACGCTGCTCAACATCCTCTCCGCCTGCATTCCGGCCGACGAGCGCATCCTCACCATCGAGGACACCGCCGAGCTGCAACTGCAGCAACCACACGTCGTTCGCATGGAGACGCGCCCGGCCAATATCGAGGGCCGCGGCGAGATCCCGATGCGCGCGCTGGTGCGCAACAGCCTGCGCATGCGGCCGGATCGAATTGTCCTGGGTGAGGTGCGCGGCGCCGAAGTGGTGGACATGCTGCAGGCCATGAACACCGGCCACGAGGGCTCGCTCACCACCATCCACGCCAACAGCGCGCGTGAGGCGCTGCTGCGCCTCGAGAACCTGATGGCGCTGGGTAGCGGCAGCCTGTCACCGCGTAGCATGCGGCAACAGATCAGCGCGGCGGTGCAGGCGGTGGTGCAGACCGCGCGGCTGGCCGACGGCAGCCGCCGTGTCACCAGCGTGCACGAGATCACCGGCATGGAGGGCGACGTCATCTCCAGCCACGAGGTGTTTCTGTTTGAACAGACCGGCATTGGCCAGGACGGCACGGTGCAGGGCGAATTCCGCGCCACCGGCGTGCGGCCAGTGCTGTGCGAGCGCCTCAAGCGCTATGGCATCGAGTTTGGCGAGCACTTGTTCGCGCCCAAGGGCGTGACGGAAGGCGGAGCGCGCCATGGATCGTGATCTGCTGTTGGCTGTCACCGTCGCGCTCGCCTTTGTTGCCGTGGCGATGCTGGTGTGGGCGGCGGCCGGGCTGGTCGAGGCGCGCTGGGGCCGCCGTGCCACCGCGCTGGAGCGCCAGATCCGCCGGGTCGAGGTGCCGGCCGCGCTGGCCGGAGGTGTCCGCCTGGCGCGCGAACTCGGCGCGCAACTGCCGGCTGCGCTTGGCCGTGTCGAGCACTGGCTGCCCTTGCGGCGCCTCGAGTTGCTGTTGCTGCGCGCTGGCAGCCGCCACTCGGTGCCGGCCCTGCTTGGCCTGATGGCGCTGCTGGCGCTGGCGGGGTGTCTGTTCGGCCTGCTGCTCGGCTTGGGTCTGCTGGTCACGCTGGCGCTGACCCTGCTGGCACCGGCCGTGCCGCCGCTTTGGCTGGCCTGGCTGGGGGCACGCCGGCGCGCCCGCTTTGAAGCGCAGTTCCCGGAAGCCATGGATTTCATGGCGCGGGCCCTGCGCGCCGGCCATGGCCTGATGGCCGGCTTGGGCATGGTGGCAGGTGAACTGCGCGACCCGGCGGCGGGCGAGTTCGCCACCGTGTTCGAGGAGGTCAATTTTGGTGTGCCGGTGGGCGAGGCGCTGGCACGCATGGCGGTGCGCGTCGACAGCCGCGATCTGGATTTCTTCGTGGTCGCGGTGTCGATCCAGCGCGAGACCGGCGGCAACCTCGCGGAGCTGCTCGGCGGCCTCGCGCATACCGTGCGCGAGCGCATGAAGCTCGCCGGCAAGGTGCGCGCGCTGTCGGCGGAGGGCCGCCTTTCCGGAGTCCTGATGACGGCCTTGCCGTTTGCCTTGGGTGGCGTGTTCAGCGCCATCAACCCGGACTACATGTCGGTTCTGTGGACCGACCCCGCGGGCCGCCAGGTGGTGGCGCTGATGCTGGCGATGATGCTGATCGGCGGCCTGTGGATCCGGGCGCTGGTGCGCATCCGTGTTTGAGCCCTGCTGCGGAGGTCTGCCATGAACCTGCCCCAATTGCTGCTAGCCGTGTCGCTCTCATCGCTGTTCTGCGCGGTAGCGCTGCTCACGCTCAGCGCGGTCCTTTACTGGCGCGACCGGCGGCTTGGCGCGCGGCTGGCGCAGCTTGGCGGACGCGGCCCGGTGGCGCGGCCCGGCGGTGCCGGCCTCAAGCATGCCAGTGGCCGCCTGGCGCAGATGATCGAGACGCTCTCGCGGCTGTCGGCGCCCGACCGCGCCCTGCACCAATCCAGTCTGCGTTTGCGCCTGGCGGCGGCCGGCTGGCGCGGTGAGCGCGCGCCGCTGCTGTTCTATGCCGCACGCACCGCCTGCACGCTGGCGCTGCCGCTGATCGCCGCGCTGTTGCTGTCGAGCTTTGCGGCGTCGCAGCCACCGGCGGTGCTGGCGCTGGCGGTGGCGACGCTGGCGGTGAGCGGCTACATGGCCCCCGAGGTGTGGCTGCGGGTGCGCACGCAGCGTCGGCGCGAGCAGATCCGTGCGGCCCTGCCGGACATGGTCGACCTGCTGCTGGTGTGCGTGGAATCGGGGCTGGCGCTGGATGCGGCGATCAACCGCGTGGCGCGCGAGATCGCCGCCCGCAGCCCGGCACTGGCCGAGGAGTTCCACCTGGCGGCGCTGGAGATCCGTGCCGGCGCGCGGCGTGTCGATGCCCTGCACAACCTCGCGGCGCGCTGCGGCGTGGACGAAGTCAACAGCTTGGTCGCCATGCTGGTGCAATCCGAGCGCTTTGGCACCGGCTTGGGCGACGCGCTGCGCGTACAGGCCGACTTCATGCGCGTGCGGCGCACGCAGCGGGCCGAGGAACTGGCGGCCAAGGTGCCGCTCAAGGTGCTGTTCCCGCTCATCCTGCTGATCTTCCCCTCGCTGCTGGTGGTGATCCTCGGCCCCGCCATGATCCGCCTGCCGCAGATCCTCGGCGGACAATAGGAGTGGCCATGCGCTACCCGGCAGGCACGATCAAGGCGCTGCGGCGCATCGTCACTTCGGTCGACGGGGTGGTGGTGGCGCTGGCCATGGCCACGCTCGGCATGGCGCTCGACTGGCGCTACGGCACCTCGCTGCGCACGGCGGGGCTGACCGGCTTCGCTTGGGTGCTGGTGTGGCTGGCGGCGATCGACCGCATCACCCGTCTGCTGCCGGATGTACTCACTATGCCGCTGCTCTGGCTGGGGCTGGTCGCGCAGTTGCATCCGGCCACACGCACCGTGGGTGCGGAACTCGCGATCGGCGGCGCGGTACTGGGCTACCTGCCGCTGCGCGCGCTGGAACTGGCCTGGTTCAATCTGCGCGGGGTGGAGGCGCTGGGCTTTGGCGACCTCAAGCTGCTGGCCGCCATCGGTGCATGGCTGGGCCCGCAGGCGGCCATGCTGGTGCTGGTCGGCGGCGCGCTGGGCGGCTCGGCCTGGCACCTGTTCATGCCGGCGACGGTCCGCGTGCGGCTGGCGCAGAGCTTCCCCCTGGGGCCATGGCTGGTGGGCGCGACGCTGGCCCTGATGCTCGCCGGCCCCGAGTGGATGGGGTGGGGGCCCTGATTGGAGCACGCCGCCGTGGAACGCAGCCTGCGCACCTGCACACCGCGCACCTGCCGCGAGGCGTTTGGGCAGGATCTGCCGCCCGAGGCCTTCGCGGAGCGCCGCCCGTCAAGGGCCACCGGGGCCATCGCGCTGGCGATCGTGCTCGCGGCGCTGTTTCTTAGCGAGATCTCAAGGCAGCGGGAGATCCGCGAACTGTTTGGCAAGCAATGCCAGCCGGTCGGCCAGACCGTGAATGGCGATACGGTGTGGGCCTGCGAAGACGGCATGCGGGTGTCGCCAGTGGCTGCGGACGCCGTGCCGATGCGGTATGGGGCGGGTAGCGGTGGGGCCGCGGCAGCCGACGGAGACCCCGAGTGACTGGGTTGCAGCCGCCCGGGGGTGTTGCCGGGTGCTTACGCTGCGACGGACCGGGTGGCCGAGTTGGCTTGGGCAACCGGCCGGAGCAGTTGGCCCTTCTTGGCGAGCAAGGGCGTGATGTAGGGCTTTTGCATGACGGTACTCCGTTTGTATAAGAACTACGAGTTTTAGTTCCAAGCGTGTTCAGTTCCTGAATCCGTGTTCATGAGACCACGAGCCTCTTCTTCCGGCTCAGACCAGTGTTTGCGCGTGCTGCCACGCAATGTATTCCGAGCGTCGCAGTCGGTACCGTGCGACGCTGCCTTCGTGCAATTGTTGCAGTGCGTCCGTGAGCATCTGCCTGAATGCGGCCTGGTCGGCTTCTGCCGCGTGACCCCGTGCGATTTCGGCGATGGCCTCGGGATTGGGTCGTCGCAGACCCCTGACCATTGTTTGCACCGCCTCGATCAACGCTTCCCGGTACTTGATCTTTAAGGGGTCGGGCTCGACCATGATTTGCGCGATGGCCAGATAGCGCTGGCATGAGCGCTCGTAGGCCCAGACGAACACATCGCGCAGCAGCTCGATCTGGTTGACCTCGTAGATGCCCAAGGTTCCTTCGACGTAGGCCCGCTCGGGTACATCGATGAAGGACAGCGGACACAGGTTGTGCTTGAAAAGCGGGATGTTGGCGCCGATGCGCGAGACGCGCTTGTTCACGTCTTCAAATGGCTGCAGGTAGGGCAACTGCACCATCACAAAGAAGGCCTGCTCGAACGGGTCGGGGATGGCGGCGGCTTTATGCAACAGCAAGGCAAAGCAGTCCTCGATGACCTGTGGCAGCGCCAGCGGGTGAAACACTGTCCCGGAAACATCCACTGGCCGGCGGCGCAGCCGACCGCTTGCCCGCGGATCGCGCATCAAGTCCTGGGACAACACGGCGTGCAGGTTCTTGAAAGTGAACGCATCAAAGCCCACCTCTTCGGCGTCCTCGATCAGCATCTCGATCGCCGCCTTGTGGTTCAGGATCATCTGGGTTTCGATGGCATCCTTGCCGGTGGCGATCTGTCCGAATTCGATCAGGTTCTGGGTGTCGAGGCGGCTGTAGGTATTGCCTTCCAGCTTGGACGAAGCCCAAGACAGATCCACCAGTAGCCTGTTCAATATGTCCCGGGCGTAGGTGCCCGCCGGCCGCTCAGTGGCTGATGTGCGCCCCATCTCATGCAACTGGC
>VEQZ01000047.1 GCA_018882975.1 Rhodocyclaceae bacterium
TTGGTGGGGTGATGGCTAGCTGGACAAAGACTTCTCTTGGCAAAGCATGCAGCATTGTTCGGGGCGGCTCGCCTCGGCCAATTCAAGCATTCCTAACCTCTGATGCAGGTGGTATCAATTGGGTAAAGATCAGCGATGCCACAGCTAGCGGCAAATACATCTTCGGAACAGTAGAAAAGATCAAGCCTGAAGGTGCTAGCCGCTCCCGGTTGGTACGGGATGGGGATTTCCTGTTGTCGAATTCGATGAGCTTTGGTCGCCCCTACATCATGCGCACTACGGGCTGCGTACATGACGGATGGCTAGTTCTTTCGAACTATCAAGGTGCGTTTGAGCAGGATTTTTTGTATTACCTATTGAGCTCACCTCAGGTTTTTAAACAGTTTGATCAACTGGCCGCTGGCTCAACTGTCCGTAACCTGAATATCGATCTTGCAAGCCGAGTTGTTGTCCCTGTGCCACCGCTCGACGAACAACGCCGCATCGTCGCCATCCTCGACGAGGCCTTCGAGGCCATCGCCACCGCCAAGGCCAACACCGAGAAGAACCTGCAGAACGCGCAGGACGCATTCGAGAGCTACTTGGCACAGGTGTTCATGGCGCGACATCCTGCTTCGGTAGAGCGGGTTCTCAGTAGCTTGTGCGCGCGGATCACCGTCGGGCATGTCGGGTCTATGGCAGACCGATACAAGCCGACTGGAATACCGTTCTTGCGATCACAAAACATTCGGCCGTTTTCGGTGACCCTAGATAACTTGGTCTACATCGACGAGGACTTTCACAGCAGCCTCTCGAAATCAAGCTTGCACGCGGGGGATGTTGCAATCGTCCGGACTGGCTATCCCGGAACCGCTGCCGTGATTCCGGAGTCACTCGGGACAGCCAATTGCAGCGATCTGGTCATCGTCAAGCCTGGGCCAGAGGTTGATGCGCACTATCTGGCGGCGTTCTTTAACTCGGCTTTTGGCAAGGGTACGGTTGGTGGCAAGTTGGTCGGAGCAGCCCAAAAGCACTTCAATGTTGGGGCGGCCAAGGACGTGGTGTTGCACTTGCCACCTCTCCAGGAGCAGCGTGCCATCGTGGCGGCTGCGATGAATATTCGCAAGGAGGCCGAGCGGCTTGCAAATGTGCTGGGCCGCAAACTCGCCGCCCTCGACGAACTCAAGCAATCCCTGCTGCACCAGGCCTTCAGCGGGCAACTGACCGCCCGACAAGCCGACCGCACGGTCGCCGCCGCCGTCTGATCGTGCCTTGTCCCTTCCCTCAGAAGGTGGGATTATTTCGGCATGACCGAATTGGCTACCGCAATCACTGTTGACCCGCAACGCCGCGGTGGACGCGCCTGCGTGCGCGACCTGCGCATCAGCGTGGGCGATGTGTTGGGCTGGTTGGCGA
Organism: Rhodocyclaceae bacterium; assembly: GCA_018882975.1. GTDB lineage: Bacteria > Pseudomonadota > Gammaproteobacteria > Burkholderiales > UBA3065 > UBA3065. Next base: position 1,396 of record VEQZ01000047.1, read on the forward strand.
TGGGTCAATCCGCCGAACAGATTCTGGCCGATTACCCCGAGCTGACTCCCGCGGACATCCAGGCCTGTTTGGCCTACGCCGCGAGCCGTGAGGCCCATGAGGTGCGGCTGGCTGCAGCGTGAAGCTGCTGCTCGACGAGAACCTCTCTCGTCGTCTGGTGCCGGTCCTTGAGACGCGTTTCCCCGGCACCAGTCAGGTCGTCCTGCTGGGGATGGAGAGCTCCACCGACGCGCAGTTGTGCGATTACGCTGCGCAACACGATTTTGTTCTCTGCTCCAAGGACGACGACTTCCGCCGTTTGGTCGCCGCACGCGGCTACCAGCCCAAACTGGTGTTGCTGGCCTTGGGCAACGTTGCCAACGCTGCCGTCTCTGACGCTTTGCTGGCTGCGGCCGACCGGCTTGAGCAAGCGTTCTCTGACCCGATGACTGGCGTCGTGGTAATCGAATGAACGAAGCCGAAACCCGCGCCGAGCACATCGACCCCGCGCTCAAAGCCGCCGGCTGGGGCGTGGTCGAGGGCAGTCGCATCCGCCGCGAGGTCATCGCCCCCGGGCGCCTGCAAGGCCGGGGCCAGCGCGCCAAGGCCGAGATCGCCGATTACGTGCTGGTCTATCGCAACACCCGGCTTGCAGTGATCGAGGCCAAGGCCTGGGACAAACCGCTCACCGAGGGCGTGGCGCAGGCCAAGGGCTACGCCACCAAGCTGGCGGTGCGCTTTACCTACAGCACCAACGGCCAGGGCATCTATGCCATCGACATGGCGACCGGCCGCGAGGCCGAAGTGGCTGCCTACCCGAGCCCGGACGCGCTGTGGCAGATGACCTTTGCCGAGGCCAACGCCTGGCGCGACCGCTTCGCCGCCATCCCCTTCGAAGACCGTGGCGGCACCTGGCAGGGGCGCTACTACCAGGACATCGCCATCGGCAGGGTGCTGGACGCCATCGCCGGCGGTCGTGACCGCATCCTGCTCACATTGGCCACCGGGACCGGCAAGACCTTCATCGCCTTTCAACTGGCCTGGAAGCTGTTCCAGAGCCGCTGGAGCCTCAATGCGTGGAAGGCCGGTGGCGAACCGGCGCGGCGGCCGCGCATCCTGTTCCTGGCCGACCGCAACATCCTCGCTGATCAGGCCTACAACGCTTTTTCGGCCTTCCCCGACGATGCGCTGGTGCGCATCGACCCGGCCGACATCCGCAAGGCCGGCCGCGTGCCAAAGAACGGCAGCGTCTTCTTCACCATATTCCAGACCTTCATGAGCGGGCCCGGCGGGGCGCCGTACTTTGGCGAATACCCGGCGGATTTCTTCGATTTCATCGTCATCGACGAATGCCACCGCGGCGGCGCCAACGACGAAGGCACCTGGCGCGCCATCCTCGAGTACTTTGCGCCGGCGGTGCAGTTGGGCCTGACCGCCACGCCCAAGCGCAAGCACAACGCCGACACCTACGGCTATTTTGGCGAGCCGGTGTACCAGTACTCGCTCAAGGACGGCATCAACGATGGCTTTTTGACGCCGTTCCGCGTGCGCCAGATCGCCACCACGCTCGACGACTACGTCTACACCGTCGAGGACCAAGTGCTCGAAGGCGAGATCGACGCCGGCAAGCGCTACGAAGAGAAGGATTTCAACCGGGTCATCGAGATCCGCGAGCGCGAGGCCTACCGGGTGCGCCTGCTCATGGAGATGATCGACCCACGCGAAAAGACCCTGGTCTTCTGTGCCACGCAGACCCACGCGCTGGCGGTGCGCGACCTCATCAACCAGATCAAGCGCAACCCCGACCCGCTCTACTGCGTGCGCGTCACCGCCAACGACGGCGCCATCGGCGACGAATACCTGCGCGACTTTCAGGACAACGAAAAGAGCATCCCGACCATCCTGACCACGTCGCAGAAGCTCTCGACCGGCGTGGATGCCCGCAATGTGCGCAATATCGTGCTGCTGCGACCGGTCAACTCGATGATCGAGTTCAAGCAGATCATCGGGCGCGGCACCCGCCTGTTCGACGGCAAGGACTACTTCACCATTTATGACTTTGTGAAGGCGCATCACCTGTTCAACGACCCGGATTGGGACGGCGAGCCGGTGGAGCCGGAGCCGCCGCGACCGCGCCCCGATGACGGCGCCGGCGAGCCGGAGCCGCAAGGGCCGGAACCCGATCCCGAACCGTCGCGCGCGCAGATCGCCAAGGTGCGCCTGGCCGACGGCAAGTTGCGCAACATCCAGAGCATGAGCGCGACAAGCTTTTGGGGCGCTGACGGCAAACCGCTGTCGGCCGCGCAGTTCCTCGAGGCGCTGTATGGCGCACTGCCGGAGTTCTTCCGCGACGAGGACGAGTTGCGCCGCCTGTGGAGCGTGCCGGACACGCGCAAGGCGCTGCTCGCCGGCTTGGCCGAAAAGGGCTTTGGCCGCGAGCCGCTGGCCGAGATGCAGCGGGTCATCGAGGCCGAGGACAGTGACCTGTTCGATGTGCTGGCCTACGTCGCGTTTGCCAGCACGCCGCTGAGCCGCGAGGCGCGGGCGGCTGCAGCCATGGCGGCTGCCGAGACCGGCCTCACCGACAAGCAGCGCGCCTTTGTCGACTTCGTGCTGGCGCAGTACGTTGCGCAGGGCGTCGATGAACTCGACCCGGAAAAGCTCTCACCGCTGCTGCGGCTCAAGTACCGCAACGCCATCAGCGATGCGTTCGCCGAGCTCGGCAACCCTGAAGACGTGCGCCGCATGTTCTTCGGCTTTCAGCGGCATTTGTATGCCGCTCAAGCGGCTTCGTCGGGTGAGTGACGTAAACAGCGTTTAGGCCGTCGCAAGCTCCGCGCAAAGCTCGCAGAGCGACACCGCCTCCACGTTGGCTGCCAGCGGGAAGCGCTCACTGCCGCCATACACCACCAGCCGCTTTTCCGGGCGCAAGTCGTCGCAGGCCACATGGAAACCGCGCTCGATCTTGGGTGCCAGCCCGCGCTTGATCTCGATCGCCCACGCTGCTTGTCGCCTACCGGCGTCGATCAGGCCGCGCAGGCTGCCGAATAACTGCGGCGAGCGCTGGATCTCGTCGCGGATGACCAGCTTGTCGGCATGTTGCGCCAGGTAGAGTTCCGGATCGGCCAGCTTGGCACGGTCGCTCTCCGACTCGAGGTCCAGGTAGACCGCCGGCCGCGAGTGAGCCACTTCCAGCGTCAGCGTGGTTTTGCCCACCTGGCGCGGCCCGAGCAGGGCCACGGCCGGGGCTTCGGCCAGTGCCCCATTGAGCGCGGAGGCGAGTCGACGGGGGATCATCCTTGCAATTATGGAGTCAGGCTCCAGAAATGCAAGGTTAAGCCGGCTTGGCTGTGGGTGCGCCCTCTCGTCGCATCCGGCGAAACAGCCGGTCCCGCGAGTACCCATGCCATAGTCCGACCCGACCACACGGCTGTCCCGGGAGGCATCATGCACCACATCGGCATCGACCTCGGCGGCACCAAGATCGAAGTCGCGGTGCTCGCCACGGGTCATCGTGTGCTGTGGCGGGAGCGCACACCGACCGAGGCTCACTCGGGCCCGGAGCGCGTCCTCGATAACCTCCGCACGCTCTACCGAAGGGCCATCGTGGCGGTGGGCCAGCCTGCGCACACACTGGGCATCGGCACGCCGGGGGCCATCTCGCCGCTCACCGGGCTGTTGAAGAACTCGAACACGCTTTGCCTCAACGGCTTGCCCCTGCAGACGCTGCTCGCCGAGTGTCTGGAACATCCAGTCACGCTCGAGAACGACGCCAACTGTTTTGCCCTGGCCGAGGCTTTGCTGGGGGCGGGCCAAGGCCACCGCGTGGTGTTCGGCGTGATCATGGGCACCGGTTGTGGCGGCGGCATCGTCATTGACGGGCACCTGCTGGTCGGGCCGCAGCGCATCGCCGGCGAATGGGGGCACAGCACGCTCGACCCCGCCGGGCCGCCGTGTGCGTGCGGCCGGCGCGGTTGTGTCGAGACCGCCATCAGCGGCAGCGGACTCGAGGCGCGCTGCCGCGAGCGCTTCGGCCGCGAACTCGGGGCCGAAGCCATCTTCGCCGACCCGGACTGCAGCGCTTTGGTCGAGGATTTCTACCGCGACTTCGGCATCGCGCTGGCCAATGTCATCAACATACTCGACCCGGACTGCGTGGTGCTCGGCGGCGGGCTGAGCAATCTGGACGATCTCTACACGCGCGGCGTGGCCGCAGCCCGCGCGCGCATCTTCACCGACACCCCGACCACGCCGATCTTGCGTAACCAGTTGGGCGACAGCGCCGGAGTGTTGGGGGCGGCGTTGCTGGGCAAGGCTTCGCTCCCGCAGCCCCCTGGTGTGTAGCACCCCGACCCTTAGCGGATGGTAATATGCACTATACGCATAGCGCGGGCCCGCTTCAGGGCTGGGTTCCTGCCGTTGAGCGCCACAACTCGAGGAATTACCAATGCACAAGCGCATGACCATCACCCTCGACGAAGCTGTGTATGAGGGCCTTTACCGCATGGTCGGCAAGCGTCGCATGAGCCAGTTCATCGAGGATTTGGTGCGGCCGCACGTGGTCGATACCTCGCTGGATGAGGCTTACCGTGCGATGGCTGTCGACGTGGCCCGCGAAGCCGAAGCCGCGGAATGGTGCAGCAGTCTGGCCTCGGACATGGCGCGTGAAACGCGGTGAGGTGTGGTGGGTCGAGTTCGAACCCGCGGTCGGCAGCGAGATTCGCAAGACCCGCCCGGCGGTGATCGTCAGCAACGACGCTGCTAACCGAAACCTTGCCCGCGTGGTGGTGGTCCCCGTGACCAGCAACATCGGACGCCAGTATCCGGGCGAGGCACTGGTCACCATCGTCGGTCAGGAAAGCAAAGCGATGGCCGACCAGATCATGGCGGCCGACAAATCCCGTCTCAAGGCCTGCCTCGGGGCACTCTCGAAGTCGGACCTCGTGGCCGTCGAGCACGCCATCAAGTTGCACCTGGCCTTGCCACTGTAGTCGCGTCGCCACCCCTCGGTTAGAATCGCGGGTCCCGAATCAAGTCTTAACCCGCGGAATTTCCATGCTTTTCGACGCGCTTTTCGATGTCATCGTGGTGGGTGGCGGCCATGCCGGCACCGAGGCCGCGTTGGCGGCTGCGCGCATGGGTCGCCGCACATTGCTGGTCACGCACAGCATCGAGACGCTCGGCCAGATGAGTTGCAACCCGTCGATCGGCGGCATCGGCAAGGGGCACTTGGTCAAAGAGGTCGATGCGCTGGGCGGGGCGATGGCGCTGGCCGCCGACGCAGCCGGCATCCAGTGGCGCACCCTCAACGGCAGCAAGGGCCCGGCGGTGCGCGCCACCCGTGCCCAGGCCGATCGGGCGCTCTACCGTGCGGCGATTCGGTACCGCCTGGAGAACCAGCCGAACCTGCAGATCTTCCAGCAGCCGGTCGACGACCTCATCCTCGAGGCGGACCGCGTGGCCGGTGTGGTGACGCAGTCCGGCGTGCGCTTTCGTGCCCGCACGGTCGTCTTGACCGCCGGCACCTTCCTCGGCGGGCTCATCCACATCGGCCTGCAGAACCACCGCGCTGGGCGCGCCGGCGACCCGGCGTCCATCACCCTGTCCGAGCGTCTGCGCGAGCTTGCCCTGCCGGTCGGTCGGCTCAAGACCGGCACGCCGCCGCGCATCGACGGCCGCAGCATCGACTACACCCGATTGGAGCCACAACCGGGCGACACGCCAGTGCCGGTGTTCTCTTTCATGGGTAGCGCCGCCATGCACCCGGCGCAGGTGCCGTGCTGGATCACCCACACCAACACCCGCACCCACGACATCATCCGCGGCGGGCTAGACCGGTCGCCGATGTTCACCGGCGTCATCGAAGGCGTTGGCCCGCGCTACTGCCCGTCCATCGAAGACAAGATCACGCGCTTTGCCGACCGTGACGCGCACCAGATCTTCCTCGAGCCGGAGGGCCTGAGCACGCACGAGGTCTACCCCAACGGCATCTCCACCAGCCTGCCCTTCGAGGTGCAGGTGGAGGCGGTGCGCAGCATCGCCGGCCTCGAGAACGCGGTCATCACGCGGCCCGGCTACGCCATCGAGTACGACTACTTCGACCCGCGCGGGCTGTGGCCGAGCCTCGAGACCAAGGCGATCCGCGGCCTGTTCTTCGCCGGCCAGATCAACGGCACCACGGGTTATGAAGAAGCCGCCGCGCAGGGCCTGCTGGCCGGCATCAACGCCGCCCGCGTGGCGCGCGACGAGCCGGTCTGGGTGCCGCGCCGCGAGACCAGCTACATCGGCGTGATGGTCGACGACCTCACCACGCAGGGCGTGACCGAGCCCTATCGCATGTTCACCAGCCGCGCCGAGTACCGCCTGAGCCTGCGCGAGGACAACGCCGACGTGCGCTTGACCCCCACCGGCCGCGAACTCGGCTTGGTCGATGACGCTCGCTGGGCCGCTTTCTGCGCCAAGAAGGACGCGGTCGACGCCGAGGTGAGCCGGCTCAAAAAGACCTGGGTCAATCCAACCACGGTCGACGCCGCGACGGCCGAGCGCGTGGTCGGCAAGGCCCTCGACCACGAATACAACCTGTTCGAGTTGCTGCGCCGGCCCGAGGTACGCCATGCTGCCTTGGTGCAACTGCCCGGCGGCGCGGCCGAACTGGCGCCGGCCGTGGTCGAGCAGGTCGAGATCCTCGCCAAGTACCAAGGCTACATCGACCGTCAGGCCGACGAGGTGGGACGGCGCGCGACTCAGGAGGACACGCCGCTTCCGGTGGACATGGACTACGCTGCAGTGCGAGGGCTCTCGATCGAGGCGCTGCAAAAGCTGGCCGCCATCCGACCAAGCACGGTAGGTCAGGCGGCTCGCATACAAGGCATCACTCCGGCTACCATCTCGCTCCTGCTGGTGCACATCAAGCGCCACCCGCGCAAACTCTCTGGAAGCCACGCCGCCGCATGAATCTGGAAGACCTCCTTGACGCCGGTTTGGCTGAACTCGCGCTGCCGATCAGCGAGGGTGCGCGTGCCCGCTTGCTGGCGTACGTCCGTCTTCTCGAAAAATGGAACCAGACCTACAACCTCACGGCGGTGCGTGAACCGGCGGCCATGGTTACCCAGCACCTGCTCGACACCCTGGCAACCCTGCCGCACCTGCCCGGCGGCACTCTGGCCGACATCGGTTCTGGTGGCGGAATCCCCGGGGTGCCCATCGCCATCGCGCAGAGCGAACGGCCGGTGACGCTGGTCGAGTCGAACCAGAAAAAAGTGGCTTTTCTGCGCCAGGTGGCGATCGAACTGGCGCTTCCCAACGTCGAAGTGGTCGAGGGCCGAGTCGAATCCCTTGCGGGGCGCGAGTTTGACGTACTGATCTCGCGCGCCCTCTCGGAACTTCCCGAGTTCGCCCGCATGGCCGGGCACCTGCTCGCGCCCGGGGGCAGCATCGTCAGCATGAAGGGCCTCTACCCGCATGAGGAGCTGGCCTCGTTGCAGCAGCCGTGGCAGGTGCGCGACGTGGTGCCGCTGCGCGTTCCCGGGCTTGATGCGGCCCGCCATCTGGTGCTTGCGGAGGCTGCGGCATGACCCGGGTGCTCGCGGTGACCAATCAGAAGGGCGGGGTCGGGAAGACCACCTCGGCGGTGAATCTGGCTGCCAGCCTTGTTGCGCTGGGCCAGCGCGTGTTGTTGGTCGATATGGACCCGCAGGGCAACGCCACCATGGGCAGCGGCATCGACAAGCGCGTGGCCGGTGACACCGTCTATCCGCTGCTGCTGGGCACCGCGTACTGGGAGAGCGTTGTCAAGGCCTCCCCGGGCGGCTACGACCTGCTCCCGGCCAACCGCCAACTGGCCGGAGCGGAGCTCGACCTGATCGAACTGCCGCGGCGCGAACACCGGCTGGCCGACGTGCTCGCCCGGCGTCGTGCCGACTACGATTTCGTCCTGATCGATTGCCCACCCTCGCTCAGCCTGCTCACCATCAACGGGCTTTGCGCAGCAGATGCGATGCTGATTCCGATGCAGTGCGAATACTTTGCGCTCGAGGGACTTTCGGATTTGGTCGATACTCTGCGTCGGATCCGTCAGAACCTCAACCCGGACATCGGAATCGAAGGAATCTTGCGCACCATGTTCGATGCCCGCAGCACCCTTTCAAGGCAGGTTGCCGAGCAGTTGGCCGCCCACTTCCCGGGAAAGGTTTTTGAGACGGTGATTCCGCGCAGCATCCGGCTTGCCGAGGCGCCCAGCCATGGCTGCGCCGTGCTGCACTACGATCGCCAGTCCACCGGTAGCCGTGCGTACCTCGCGCTGGCGGCCGAATTGGTCAGCCGGCATGCGCCAGCGGGTGGCGCCGGCACCAGCAAGGCGGCGGCGTGATCCGCAGCCGGGGCTTGGGTCGCGGCCTCGATGTCCTCCTGGGCAACGAACTGGCCGGCGCAGCCCCGGCCGACGGCGACCTGCGCGAGGTCGCGGTTGGCGAGTTGCGGCCGGGGCGGTTTCAGCCGCGCACCCGCATGTCGGACGCTGGTCTCGACGAGCTTACCGAGTCGATCCGTGCCCAGGGTGTGATCCAGCCGGTGGTGGTGCGGCCGGTGCTCGGCGGTTTCGAGATCATCGCCGGCGAACGCCGCTGGCGGGCGGCACAGCGTGCCGGTCTCGAACGCGTGCCGGTGGTGGTGCGCGCGGTCTCCGACAATGCTGCGCTGGCCATGGCGCTGATCGAAAACATTCAGCGCGAAGACCTCAACCCGCTGGAAGAAGCGCAAGGCATCCAACGCCTGATCGAGGAGTTTGGGCTGACTCACCAAGCCGCGGCCGACGCCGTGGGGCGCTCGCGGGTGGCCGTCACCAACCTGTTGCGGCTGCTCAACCTCACCCCGCCGGTTCAGGCCATGCTGCTCGCCGCCGAGATCGAGATGGGCCACGCCCGGGCGCTGCTCACCGTTGATGGTGCCGCCCAGGTCGAGTGGGCGCAGCGCGCCATGCAACGCGGCATGACGGTGCGCGAGCTCGAGAAGGCGCTCGCCTCGGCTGGCCGCAAGACTGCCCCGCCAGCGGAGCCCGACCCCGACGTGGCTGCGCTCGAGCGGCGTCTCGCCGACCGTTTTGGCCGGCGCGTCGAAGTGCGCTCGCGCGGCAACGGCGGTGGCGCGCTGGTATTGCATTTCGACGATGCCGACGACTTCGATACCCTGCTGGGTCATCTTGCGGCCGATGGCAGCGGTTGACGCATCGCAGCAAAAGTTTTACATTCTCAGGGTTGCTTAGGTGTCGCTACGGGCTCGCGCTTACGTGTTGCGACGTCCGGTGAGGTGGGCACTTGCCTCCCAGACGCTGGTCACGCTTGCGGCCGCCGCGCTTGCTTGGGTTTGGGTGGGTTTGCCGGCCGCGTGGTCGGCGGCACTGGGCGGTGCGGTGGCGGTGGCGGGTTCGCTGGCCTACGCAGTGGTGGCGGGTCGTCCGGTGGATGGACTCCCGCTCTCCGCGTTGCGCGGTCTGATTCGCGCGGAGGCAGCAAAGGTTTTAGTAGTTGTCTTACTTTTGTGGACAGTGTTTAAATCTCAGGCCGCCCCGCACATGGCGGCGTTTTTTATGACATTCGTCCTCGTCGTTCTGGCTTTCTCGGTGGCCGCGCTGGTGCGCGACCGCTGATGCAACAGACTGATCTCCGAGAACCATCTGGCAGACCCGTACATGTCGACCGAACACGCGCCGAGCAACGCAACTGAGTACATCCAGCATCACCTGAGCTTCAATGTCCAGCCCGTGGGCAACGGTATGGTGCATGTCGACAGCGTCATCACGGCCTTCGTCATCGGCGCGCTGGCGCTGGGCTTCATCTGGTGGGTCGCGCGCGGCGCCACAGCCGGCGTGCCGGGCAAGCGACAGGCCTTCGTCGAACTGCTGTTTGACTTTATCGACGACACGGTCAAGGGCATCTTCACCCACGGTGACCGCCACGGTTTCATCGCGCCGGCCGCGTTGACCGTGTTCGTCTGGGTGCTGATGATGAATGCACTCGACTTCATCCCGGCCGACGCCGCGGCCAAGGTCACCGGCCTGTTCAGCGACGAATGGCGCCTGGTGCCCACCGCCGACGTCAACACCACGTTCGCGCTGGCACTGGCGGTGTGGTTCCTGATGATTTTTTACGCCATCAAGGTCAAGGGCATCGGCGGCTGGATTCACGAGATCTTCTGCGCGCCATTCGGTGGCCACCCCCTGCTGTGGCCGGCCAACTTCCTGTTCAACGTCGTCGAATATGTGTCCAAACCGCTGTCGCATTCGCTGCGGCTCTACGGGAACATGTACGCCGGCGAGATCATCTTCCTGTTGCTCTGGGTGTGGGCCGCCACCGGCCTGGCCGGCACCGTCTTCGGCGCCATCCTCGGCGCCGGTTGGGCCATTTTCCACATCCTGATCGTGGTGTTGCAGGCCTACATCTTCATGACACTGACCGTCGTGTACCTTGCGATGGCACACGAGGGTCACTGAGGGTTTCTCTTCGTAGTTGGATTTGACTCGTTTTTTCGAAAGGAAGGCATCAAATGGATAAGCTGCAACTGTTGGCAATGGTTCAGGCGTACACCGGTATCGGTATCGGCCTCATCATCGGTCTGGGTGCTGCCGGCGCCTGTATCGGTGTGGGCATCATGTGCTCGCGCTTCCTCGAAGGCGCTGCCCGCCAGCCGGAACTGATGAACACCCTGCAGACCAAGGTCTTCCTGCTGCTCGGTCTGATCGACGCGTCGTTCATTATCGGCGTGGGTTTGGCCATGCTGTTCGCCTTCGGCAATCCGCTGCTGGCCGTCCTCGGCTAAGCCCTGAACGGGGACCTGTCAGGAGCGGACGATGAACATGAACCTCACCCTGGTCGCGCAGGCCATCACCTTTGCGATCTTCATCTGGTTCTCCGCCAAGTTCGTTTGGCCGCCGCTGCTTGCGGCCATCGAGACGCGGCAGAAGACCATCGCCGACGGCCTGTCAGCCGCCGAGCGCGGCCGACTGGAACTCGAGCAGGCTTCGAAGAAGTCGTCCGACAGCCTGCGTGAGGGCAAGGAGAAGGCGGCCGCCATGGTCGCTTCCGCCGAGAAGCGCGCCGCCGAGATCGTCGAAGAGGCGAAGAGCGCCGCCCGCGTCGAGGCCGAGCGCATCGTCGAGGCCGCCCGCGGCCAAGTCGAGCAAGACATTCAGCGCGCTCGCGAGGAACTGCGTGAGCAGGTCGCCACGCTGGCAGTCGCGGGTGCCGAGCGCATCCTGCGCCGCGAGGTCGATGCCAAGGCGCACAGCGAGCTTCTCACCGGGCTCAAAAAGGAACTGTGATCGATGGCTGAGATCGCCACACTTGCCCGTCCTTACGCCGAGGCCGCTTTTCGTGTCGCCAGTGGCCGCAAGGCGCTGGGCGAATGGCTCGACGGCCTGCAACTGCTGGCTGGGTTGGTCAACGATCCGCGTTTGAAGGCGGCGCTTGACGACCCCAAGCAGGGTCGCGGCGAAAAGCAGAAGCTGGTCGCTGCGCTGCTGGCCGGGAAGACCGCTGACGACGTCGCGCGTCTGGCCGACCTGTTGGTCGAGAACGGCCGCTTGAGCGCCATCGCCGGTGAGCTCGCGCGCCAGTTCGAGCTGCTCAAGCTCGAGGCTGAATCGACCGTCGATGCACACGTCGTCAGCGCCTACGCGCTGTCCGACGCGGAAGCGCGGGACCTCACCGCGCTGCTCGAATCCCGCTACGGCCGTAAGGTGAATGTGACATCCACGATCGACCCGGAACTCATCGGCGGTGTGCGTATCGCCGTTGGTGACGAGGTCATCGACGCGTCCGTCCGGGGCCGTCTCGCCTCGATGGCGCTGACCCTACAACGTTAGGAGCAATCATGCAGTTGAACCCCTCCGAGATCAGCGAACTGATCAAGAGCAAGATCGAATCCTTCGGCGGTGCGCCGGAGGTTCGCACCGAAGGCTCCGTCGTCTCGGTGACCGATGGCATCTGCCGCGTCCACGGCTTGGCCGACGTGATGCAAGGCGAGATGCTCGAGTTTCCCAACAACACCTTCGGCATGGCGCTCAACCTTGAGCGCGACTCGGTGGGTGCGGTGGTGCTCGGCGAGTACGAACACATCTCCGAAGGCGACACCGTCAAGTGCACCGGCCGCATTCTGGAAGTGCCGGTCGGCCCGGAACTGATCGGCCGCGTGGTCAACGCGCTCGGTCAGCCGATCGACGGCAAGGGCCCGATCAACGCCAAGGCCAGCGACAAGATCGAGAAGGTTGCCCCGGGCGTGATCGCCCGGCAGTCGGTGTCGCAGCCGGTGCAGACCGGTCTCAAATCGATTGACGCCATGGTGCCGGTTGGCCGCGGCCAGCGGGAGCTGATCATTGGTGACCGTCAGACCGGCAAGACCGCGGTCGCCGTCGATGCCATCATCAACCAGAAGGGCCAGGACATGTTCTGCGTCTACGTGGCGGTGGGCCAAAAGGCCTCGACCATCGCCAACGTGGTGCGCAAGCTCGAAGAGCACGGCGCCATGGCGTACACCATCGTCGTCGCCGCCTCGGCCTCCGAATCGGCCGCGATGCAGTTCATCGCCCCGTACTCGGGCTGCACGATGGGCGAGTACTTCCGCGACCGCGGCCAAGACGCACTCATCATCTACGACGACTTGACCAAGCAGGCCTGGGCCTACCGTCAGATCTCACTGCTGCTGCGTCGTCCTCCGGGCCGCGAAGCGTACCCCGGGGACGTGTTTTATTTGCACAGTCGCCTGCTCGAGCGCGCCGCGCGCGTCAACGCCGAGTACGTCGAAAAGTTCACCAACGGCGAGGTCAAAGGCAAGACCGGCTCGCTGACTGCACTGCCGGTCATCGAGACGCAGGCTGGTGACGTGTCCGCCTTCGTGCCGACCAACGTGATCTCGATCACCGACGGCCAGATCTTCCTCGAGACCGACCTGTTCAACGCCGGTGTCCGCCCCGCCATCAACGCCGGTATCTCGGTGTCGCGGGTGGGCGGTGCGGCGCAAACCAAGTTGATCAAGAAGCTTTCTGGTGGTATCCGGACCGACCTCGCGCAGTATCGCGAGCTCGCCGCCTTCGCCCAGTTTGCTTCGGACCTCGACGATGCCACTCGCCGGCAACTTGAGCGTGGCCGCCGTGTGGTGGAAGTGCTCAAGCAGCCGCAGTACGCGCCGCTGTCGGTGTCGCGCATGGGCGTGACGCTGTTCGCGGTGACCCGCGGCTACATGGACGATGTCGACGTGAAGCGCGTGCTTGAGTTCGAGAAGGGCCTGCACAGCTTCCTTGAGTCCTCGCACGCCGACCTGATGAAGAAGCTCGAAAGCACCCGGGACCTCGACGGTGACGCCGAGAAGGCCCTCAAGGCCGCGGTCGAGACCTACAAGGCCGCTTGGGTCTGACCCGGCGGAGGAGATCCCATGCCCAGCAGCAAAGAGATCCGCGGCAAGATCAAGAGCGTCGAGAACACGCGCAAGATCACCAAGGCCATGGAGATGGTCGCCGCCTCGAAGATGCGCAAGGCGCAGGAGCGCATGCGCGCGGCGCGTCCGTACGGCGAGAAGATCCGCCGGGTGGCCGCGCACATGGCGCATGCGCTGACCGAATACAAGCACCCCTACCTCGTCAGCCGCGAGACGGTGAAGTCGGTCGGCATCATCGTCGTGACGTCAGACAAGGGCTTGTGCGGTGCGCTCAACTCCAACGTGCTGCGCCTTACCGTCAACCGCATCCGTGAGTACGAGCAGGCTGGCGTCAAGGTCAAGCTCACCGCCATCGGGAACAAGGGTTTCGGTTTGCTGCAGCGCGCCCGTGGCGACATCGTCTCGCACGTGACCGGGCTCGGAGACGCACCCTCGATGGAGAAGCTGATCGGTCCGGTCAAGGTGATGCTGGATGCCTACGTCAACGGTGAGGTTGACCGCGTGCTGCTGGTTTACACCCGCTTCATCAACACCATGAAGCAGGAAGCCCACGCCGAACAACTGCTGCCGCTGGCCGGCGACCTCGGTTTTGAGCGCGATGCAAGTTGGGACTACTTGTACGAGCCAGACCCCAAAGTGGTCATCGAGGCACTCCTGACGCGTTATGTCGAGGCGCTGATCTATCAAGCCGTCGCCGAGAACATGGCGTCCGAACAGAGCGCCCGGATGGTGGCGATGAAGTCTGCGTCCGACAATGCCAAGAACGTGATCGGAGAGCTCAAGCTGGTCTACAACAAGACCCGCCAGGCTGCCATCACCAAGGAACTCGCCGAGATCGTCGGCGGCGCGGCTGCGGTGTAAGCGGACGCGATATCAGAATCTATAGACAGGAATACGACGATGAATCAAGGCAAGATCGTTCAATGCATCGGCGCGGTGGTCGACATCCAGTTCCCCCGCGACGCCATGCCCAAGGTCTACGACGCACTGGTGCTCGACGAGAAGGCAACCAGTAGTACTGCCGAGCCGGGCCTCACCTTCGAAGTGCAGCAGCAACTCGGTGACGGTGTGGTCCGCACCATCGCGCTGGGTTCGTCCGACGGCCTCAAGCGCGGAATGGGCGTGAACAACACCGGCAAGGGCATCGCTGTGCCGGTCGGCCAAGCCACCCTAGGTCGCATCATGGACGTGCTCGGCCGCCCGATCGACGAAGCCGGCCCGATCGCCACGGACGAGCGCCGCGAGATTCACCAGTCGGCGCCGAAGTTCGACGAGCTCTCCAGCTCGGTCGACCTGCTCGAGACCGGCATCAAGGTGATCGACCTGATCTGTCCGTTCGCCAAGGGCGGCAAGGTCGGTCTGTTCGGGGGCGCCGGCGTGGGCAAAACCGTGAACATGATGGAACTCATCAACAACATCGCCAAGCAGCACTCGGGCTTGTCGGTGTTTGCCGGCGTGGGTGAGCGCACCCGCGAGGGCAACGACTTCTATCACGAGATGAAGGACTCGAACGTTCTCGACAAGGTCGCGATGGTGTTCGGCCAGATGAACGAGCCGCCGGGCAACCGTCTGCGCGTGGCGTTGACCGGCCTCTCGATGGCCGAGCGCTTCCGCGACGAAGGCCGCGACATCCTGTTCTTCGTCGACAACATCTACCGCTACACCCTGGCCGGTACCGAAGTGTCGGCGCTGCTCGGCCGGATGCCGTCCGCGGTGGGCTACCAGCCGACGCTGGCCGAAGAAATGGGCCGTCTGCAAGAGCGCATCACCTCGACCAAGGTCGGCTCGATCACCTCGATCCAGGCCGTGTACGTCCCTGCGGATGACTTGACCGACCCGTCGCCGGCAACCACCTTCCTCCACTTGGACTCGACCGTCGTGTTGTCGCGTGACATCGCCGCGCTGGGTATCTACCCGGCCGTCGACCCGCTCGACTCGACCTCGCGCCAGCTCGACCCGCTCGTCGTGGGCGAAGAGCACTACAACGTCGCCCGCTCGGTGCAGGCCACGCTGCAGCGCTACAAGGAAC
>VEQZ01000048.1 GCA_018882975.1 Rhodocyclaceae bacterium
GTATAGAACATGCCCTTGGTGCCGCCGTTGTTCACGAACGTGCTGTCGCCGGAGGGTGCGCCGTTGACCGGCCAGCTGTTGGGGTGGCGGCTGATGTCGAAGGTGGTCAGGCCGGTAAAGCCGCCGGCATTGGTGTTGGACTGCCAGTAGTTGTAGGTGATGTTGAACGAGTAACTCTGGCCCTGCACCAGCGGCATGTTGTTGCTCGCCTTGAAGGCGAAGAGGTGCGGGATGACCTCGCCCTCGCTGTAGTCGGACTTGTTGGCCGAGAGGATGTTGTTGTTCCACTCGGCAGTTGAACCGGTGGCGGCGTCGCCGTCGGCCCAGTGTTGGTAGACCTTGTTGATGCTGTCGGTGGTGGTGGGCGCGGTGGGCGCCTTGACCGCAGCGGTTTTGAGCGCGCTCGGCGGCGAGGTCACCGCGGCCGTGAGCGTGGCAGACGGCGGGGGCGGCGGCGGGGCGTGGTGCCCGGCCACGGCGGTGACGGCATTCGCGACAGCGCCCGGATGGCTGGTCGCACCGGCAGCGGCTGAGGTGGCCACCATGCCCACCAGCGAGGCCTGCGCGGCAGGCACGCCCAAGCCGGAGTCCATCGCGCCCTGATGGCCCGGACCGGAGCCGGTCAAGTCCGACGGGCTGCCATGGCCATGATGCGTGTCAGGGCTCATTGATTTGTACAACGCCACCTTTTTCTTGGCTGTCATGCTGCTTCTCCTGATTACCCATGCGAGATCCCCGACCCCTTGGGCCGGAGGGCGAAGTGCCTCTGCCAAGCGGCAGGGACACGGCAGGGTCAGGTTCGCAGCGGGCGCGCGCCGGGTCTGCCGGCCGCCGCCCTTGCCGCTGTGGGTTATGGCGCCGGCCGTGTCGGACTTGGCGCACGTCGCGCAGGAAAACGCTTACAGCGGAGGAAGCACGGACATGGCGGACATCGTCGTCGCCGACCCACACCCGGTGGTGCGCATCGGCCTGCGCCAGGTTCTGGCGGTGGCGCGCGATTTCCATATCACCGGCGAGGCGGGGCACTCGACCGCGCTGTTCGCGGAACTCGCCCGGTCCTCCTGCGACCTGCTGGTGCTGGAGCCGGCGCTGCCCGAGTTGCCCGCCGTCGAGCTCATCGGACGCGTCCGCCGCCAGTCCGCGCCGCCGCGCGTGCTGGTTTTCGGCGTCTACCGCGAGGAGGACTACGCGCTGCCAGTGATCGAGCTGGGCGCGGCGGGGTACCTGCACAAACGCAGCCCGCCGGAGCAGATCCTCGTCGCAGTGCGCACGGTGCTGGCCGGCGACACTTACCTGCCGCCAGGGGTCGCCCGAAGTTTGTTGGCGGGCGATGGCGGGGGCGGGGGCGCTGCGCCGCATCTGGCACTGTCGCGGCGCGAGATGGGCGTGTTGCTCATGCTCGGTGCCGGGCGTCCGCTCAAACGCATCGCCGCCGAGTTCAACTTGAGTGTCAAGACCGTCAGCACCTACCGCAGCCGGGTCCTGCAAAAGCTCGGGCTGGCCTCCAACGCCGACCTCACGCGCTATGTCATCGAGCGGGATCTGGTTTAGCGACGCTGCGCGGCCGGTGCCGTCTGTCGCAGGCCGGCACTCAGACCAGGAGCTGGCCGGCCGGCGGGTGGGAGAGAAAGCCGGCCGGGCTGGCGCTGGCGCCGTAGGCCCCCGACTGGCCAATCGCCAGAATGTCACCAGGCCGCACATCGGCTGGCAGCAGTGCCTCGCGCGCCAGCACATCGAGCGGCGTACAGAGCGGCCCGCAGACGGTGAAGGCGGTGTCGCGCGGCGCCCCCATGTCGCGCGCCAGCCACAGCGGGTAGTCGCGGCGGATCACCTGGCCGAAGTTGCCCGATGCCGCGAGATGCTGGTGCATGCCGCCGTCGCAGACAAGGAACTCGCGGCCGCGCGAGCGCTTGCGGTCGATGACGCGGGTGAGGAAGACGCCGGCCTCGCCCACCAGATAGCGGCCGAGTTCGAGGACCAGATGCGTGTGGGCGAAGTGCGCGGCGTGCTCACGCGCGATGTCGGCCAGCGCCGCACGGATCGGTGCGGTGTCGAGCCGCGCGTCGTTGGCAAAATAGGGGATGCCGAAGCCGCCCCCGAGGTTGAACACGCGAGGCGCGTCCGGCGCATGCGCCGCCAGGCGAGCACAGAGGGCATGGCTGCGGCGCAGCGCGCCGGCGATCTGCTCACCGTCGAGGTTCTGCGAGCCGGCGTAAATGTGGAAGCCGGCAAACTCGACCCCGGCCGGCCACGCCGCCAGCACGCCGGGGACATCCTCGGCGTCGATGCCGAACACCTGCGCGCCGCCGCCCATGCGCATGCCGGCTTGGCGCAACTCGAAGTCCGGGTTGACGCGCAGCGCGGCCAGCGCTCGCTGGCCGGTTCCGGGTGCGAGCGCCGCCAGCCGCGCCAGTTCGCCCGCCGACTCGACGTTGATGATGGCGCCCGCGTCCACCGCCGCAGCGAGTTCGGCGTCGCGCTTGCCCGGCCCGGCAAAGCCGAGGTCGGCGCCATGGTGGCCGGCGGCCCGTGCCAGCGCCAGTTCGCCAGCCGAGGCGATGTCGAAGCCATCGACCAGAGATGCCAGCAGGCGCAGCAGCTCGGGCAGCGGATTGGCCTTGATGGCGTAATGCAGGCGCACGCCCGCTGGCAGGAGCGCCCGCACCTCGGCGATGCGCGCCCGTACCAGCGTACTGTCGATCACGTACAGGGGCGTGCCATGCTGCGCCCCAAGTGTGGTAACGGGTTCGCCACCGAGCAGCAGCGCGCCATCGCCGCCCATGGCGAACAGCGGCGGGGCGTGCCTGGGCGCTGTGGCAAAGGGCATCGCGGGCTCTTGCGCGGACCCGCTCGCCATGCCACCGCTACTCGCGGGCGCGCGCTCAGCCATGGCTTTGCGCCTCGGCGATGGGCAGGACCTTGCCCTGCGAGCTCAGTTGGCGGATCCGTACACGGTCGAACTTGCCGTTGGCGTTGCGCGGCAGCGCGCCGGGCCATGCGTCGATGCGGCGCGGCACCATCCACGCCGGGAGCGCCGCGCGCAGTGCGGCGAGGAGGGCGGCGGTGTCGCACGCGCCACCGCTGGCGCTGGCATGGCGGTCCGTCTCGGCTTCTGCATCGTCCGTCGCAGCTGGCCGACCCTTGCCCGGCATCGACCGGTGCGCCACCACCAGCACGATGTGCTGCCCGAGCCACGCATCGGCCATGCCCAGCGCCACGCACTCCGGCCAGCCGGCGGCCGCCGCGGCAGCCTCGACCTCGGTGGGGCTGACGCGGTAGCCGGAGGTCTTGATCTGTTCGTCATCGCGCCCGACGAACCACAGGCAGCCCTCGGCATCGCGGCGCACCGTGTCGCCGGACCACACAGCGGGCGCGCCATCCGGCCCCGGCCGAAAGCGCAGGGCGCTGCGCGCCGGGTCATTCCAATAGCCACGCGCCACCAGCGGGCCCTGCTGCACCAGTTCGCCGGGCTCATCGACGGCGCAGGGCTTGCCATCGGCGTGCAGCACGTGCAAACGCGTGCCGCCGGGGATGGCGAAACCGATGGCATCCGGTTTGCGGTCAAAGTCCTCGGGCGGCAGCCGGGTGGCACGAAACGCCTCGGTGAGGCCGTACATGGCCACCGGCGCCGCCTGCGGCCAATGCTGCCGCAGCGCCTGCCAGGCTGCGCGCGGCAGGTGGCCACCGGTGTTGGCGATGTAGCGCAGGCTGGCCCCCGGGCGCGCGGCCGCGCCGGGTGTCACGTCGCCGCTCAGGTCGGCCGGGGCCCTGCCCGATGCCTCGCCGGCGTGGTCCGCACGTGCAGCCATGGCCCGCAGCAGTTGCAGCCAGAGCGGTGGCACGGCGGTGAGCCCGGTCACGCCATGCCGCTCGATCGCCGCCAGCACGTCGGCCGGGAACAGGTGGTCGAGCAGCACCACCGAAGCGCCGGCGGCGAACGCCGTGGTGAGCTGCGAAAAGCCGGCGTCAAACGACAGCGGCAGCGCAGCGAGCAGGCGGTCCTCCGGCTGGTGGCCAAGGTAGGCATTGACCGCGGTCGCGCCGGCCAGCAGGTTGGCGTGCGTCACCATCACGCCCTTGGGCGCGCCGGTACTGCCCGAGGTGTAGAACAGGATGGCGAGTTCGTCGGGGTCGCGGGCCGGGGCGGCGCTGGCGGCGGGCGGCGAGTCGCCCTGCAGCAGCGTGCGCCACTCTTGGCCATCGACATTCATGCAAGGTGTCTGCAGTGCGCCCGTGTCGCACCGCGGCAGGCCATCGGCGCTGCCGGCCGATCCGTGCGTTCCGGCCAAGGCTTGCAGACGCGCGCCGTCGCTCAGCAGCAGCGCCGCGCGGCAGTCGGCGAGGCAGTCGAGCACTTGCGGCGCGCGCAGCGCCGGATTGACCGGCACCGCCAGGTGGCCGGCACGCATCGCTGCGAATAGCGCGACCACCGTATCGATCCGCTTGTCCAGCCACACCGCCACGCGCGAGCCGCGCAGTGGCGCCAGCACCCGCAGCGCCGCCGCGGCCTGATCGACGGCGGCGTCCAGTGCGGCGTAGTTCAGCGCCGCGCCGTCGCGCCACAGCGCCGCGGCTTGCGGCCAGCGTCGCGCGGCGTCGCGCAGCATGCCATCGGCGGTCAGCGCCAGCGGTTCAGGCACCACGGCCTCCGCTGGCGTTCTCGTGGGTACGCCAGCGGGCATCGGCGCTGGCGCCGCGCGGCCTTGGTCGGCAAGCCGCTTTCCCCCGAGCCGCCCGTGGACGGGCCGCCCACGCTGCCGCAGACTCCCTATAATGGCCAACCCGGACCCGGCTGTCGCGCGCCCGCCTCGGCGCACCCGACAGGCGTACGTATCCGGTCGCGCGGTTGCCGGCATGGCACTCGCCAGCGCTGGTTTCCGGGGTCATCCTGATCATGGCAGTGAACATGCAGACAGAACTGGCACACATTCTCGACGAAGTGCTCGTCCTCAAAGGGCGCGGCATTTCGCTGCGGGCCGATTCGCGCCTGATGGGTGCGATCCCCGAACTCGACTCCATGGCCGTGCTTTCGGTGCTGGAGGCGATTCGCGACCGCTTCGACGTGCGCATTGGCGACGACGAGATCGACGGCCGCATGTTCAGCACCCTGGGCGCGCTCACCGAATTCGTCAGCGCCCGCGCCAGCGCCTAGACGTCGCAGCCGGCACGGCCGCCTCGACCCGTCGGGCGGGATGCGGCATTCGACGTCAGTGCCCGCGGCCGCCGCGCTTGGGCGGCTCCGTTTCGGCCGGCTCGTCTTCGCTCACCAAGTCGATCACCGTGCCGTGGATCTCGACGTCGAACCACAGCCAGAAGGTCGCCAAGGAGCGGTCCTTGGGCCAGTGCGAGGCATCATCGACCCAGCTGCCGAGTTCCGCTTCGAACAACTCCACGCCGATCTCGTCAATGAAGGCCACGGCATCCTCGGGCTCTTCGAATTCCGGGATCAGCAGGGCGGTGCAGTCGATGCGGAGTTGATCGAGGGTGAGGTCGATCTCGGTGCCCGGCGTCTTGCGCAGCCAGTCGAGAAAGGGCTGCTTGGGCTTGATCACGGCCAGGTTGCGGTCGATCACATCCATGTGGCGGTCTCCAGTGCTTGCCCGAACCGGGCGTGGGGATTATCGCACTCTGTCGTGGCCTGACCCGCTGCTTGGCATCAGGTGCCCGGGCCGTCGGATTCACCCTTGCCGCGGCAAGGCGACGCGAGGCCCGCACGGCGCACTGCGCATGATCAGATTGCTGGACACATTCCACTGGTATGGTGGCCTTATCCGCCAGCCTGACACTTGGCCCGGCGACAATACGAACAAGAGCACGCCCATGCGCAACGACCCCCGCCTGCTGTTCCCGCGTACCCCAGAACTGCGAGGGAGCGACCCGCACGCCTTGCGCGAGACCCTCGCCGACTATTTTCACAGCACCTTCAGCACCTACGAGTCGCTGTTCGAGACGTTGGTCGATGAGGACAGTTACCGCATCAAGCCCATCCCGCTGCGCCATCCGCTGATCTTCTATTACGGGCATACGGCAACCTTCTTCACCAACAAGTTGCTGCTCGCCGGGCTGATCGGCGAGCGCATCAACCCGCGCTTCGAGTCGATGTTCGCGGTGGGGGTTGACGAGATGAGTTGGGACGATCTCAACGAGGCGCACTACGACTGGCCGACCGCGGCCGAGGTGCGCGCCTACCGCGACGCCGTGCGCGCCATGGTCGACCGCATCATCCGCGAGGCGCCGCTGCAGATGCCGGTGGACTGGGACCACCCGTGGTGGGCCGTCATCATGGGCGTGGAGCACGAGCGCATCCACCTCGAGACCTCGTCGGTGCTGATTCGCCAGCACGCGCTGCAGCGGGTGCGCCCGGTGGCGGCGTGGACGCCCGACCGCAGCGGCCTCGGTGCCGCGCCGACGCCGGCCGATGCGCCGGTCAACGCACTGGTCCAGGTGCCGGCCGGCACGGTGCGCCTGGGCAAGGCTTATGACGACGCGCTGTACGGCTGGGACAACGAATACGGCCATCGCGAGGTGGCGCTGCCGGCCTTCGAGGCCGCACGGATGCTGGTGAGCAACGCCGAGTACCTCGCCTTTGTGAAGGCCGGTGGCTACGCCGAGGCGCAATGGTGGGACGAGGAGGGCGACGCCTGGCGCCGCTATTCGCAGGCCGTGGCGCCGACCTTTTGGGTGCGCGATGGCGCCGGGTGGAAATTGCGCCTGATGACCGAAGTCGTCGCCATGCCCTGGAGCTGGCCGGTCGAGGTCAACTGTCTGGAGGCGCGCGCCTTCTGTGCCTGGAAGAGCGCGCAGACCGGTCGTGCGCACCGCCTGCCCACCGAGGACGAGTGGTACCGCTTGTATGACGTCGCCGGCATCGCCGAGGTGCCGGCCGATCGCAAGGCGAGCGCCAACCTGCACCTCGACCACGGCGCTTCGAGCTGCCCGGTCGACCGCCACGCGCAGGGCGACTTCTTCGATGTGGTCGGCAACGTCTGGCAGTGGACCGAGACGCCGATCTACCCGTTCGAGGGCTTCCGCGTCCACGACATTTACGACGACTTCTCCACACCCACCTTCGACGGCCGCCATAACCTGATGAAGGGCGGTTCGTGGGTGTCCTGCGGCAACGAGAGCATCCGTGCATCGCGCTATGCCTTCCGCCGCCACTTCTTCCAACATGCGGGGTTGCGCTACGTGGTCACCGATACGCCCGCCGTGGCGCCCAATGTCTATTACGAGTCCGACCGACAGCTCTCCGAGTACGCCGAGTTCCACTATGGCGACGAGTGCTTCGGCGTGCCCAACTTCCCGCGCGCGCTGGCGCAGATCGCCATCGAGGCGATGGGCAGCCGGCCGGCGCGGACCGCGCTCGACCTTGGCTGCGCCACCGGCCGCGCGTCCTTAGAACTGGCCCGGCACTTCGGGCATGTGACCGGAGTCGACTTCTCGGCGCGCTTCATCAACGCCGGCGTGCAGCTGCGCGATACGGGTGAATTACGTTACATGCGGGCCGAGGAGGGCGAACTGGTGAGCTACCAGACGCGCACGCTGGCGGGCCTCGGCCTGGCCGATGTCGCCGGCCGCGTCGACTTCATGCAGGGCGACGCCTGCAACCTCAAGAGCGTGCTGACCGGCTACGACCTGATCCTCGCCGCCAACCTGATCGACCGGCTCTACGACCCGCGCGCCTTCCTCGACCACGTGCACGAGCGCCTGAATGTCGGCGGCGTGCTCATGCTGACCTCGCCCTACACCTGGCTCGAGGAGCACACGGCGCGGGAGAACTGGCTGGGCGGCTACAAGAAAGACGGCGAGAACTGGACCACGCTGGATGCCCTCAAGGCGGTGCTGGCGCCGCATTTCCGCATGCTCGGCGCGCCGCGCGATGTGCCCTTCGTGATCCGCGAGACGCGGCGTAAGCACCAGCATACGGTCGCCGAAGCTACCCTCTGGGAACGAGTGAACTGAGCTTCGACTTCGACACGCCGGTCGACCGCAGCGGCACGCACAGCGAAAAGTACGACCTGCGTCGCCAGTTGTTCGGCACCGATGCGGTCGAGCCGCTGTGGGTTGCCGACATGGACTTTGCCGCGCCGCCGGCGGTGCAGCAGGCGCTCGCCGCCCGCGTGGCGCACCCCATCTATGGCTACACGGTCGTCCCCGACAGCGCGCCGCAGGCGCTGGCCGACTGGCTGGCGCGCCGCCACGGCTGGCCGGTGGACCCGGCGCACATCCGCCTGGTGCCCGGGGTGGTGCCGACGCTGTACGCCGCGGTGGCTGCGCTCACCGAGCCGGGGCAGGGCGTGGTGGTGCAGCCACCGGTCTATCCGCCGCTGTTCGATGCGGTGCGGCGGCAGGGCCGGGTGCTGCTGGAGAATCCCCTGCGTGAGACCGCTACCGGCGTGTGGCAGATGGACCTCGACCACCTCGAGACGCTGGCTGCCGGCGGGGCGCGCCTGCTCCTGCTCTGCAGCCCGCACAACCCGGTGGGCCGGGTGTGGTCGCGCGACGAACTTTCTCAGGTTCTGGACATCGCCCGCCGCCACGGCATGGCCATCCTCAGTGACGAGATCCACGCCGATTTGGTGTACGCGCCTCGCCACGGCGCTGCGGCCGACGCCCCGGTGCACGTGCCTCTCGGCCACCTCGCTACCCCCGAGGACCGGGTCGTCACCGCGCTGGCACCGAGCAAGACCTTCAACATCCCCGGGTTCGGGCTCTCCGCCACGGTCACCGCCAACGACACACTGGCGCGTCCACTGCACGCGGTCTGGGCGCGCCTGCCGGTGAGCGTGGCCGACCCGCTGGCGCTGGCCGCCTTCGAGGCGGCGTACCGTCACGGCGAGGCGTGGCTCGACGCCTGTTTGAGCGTGCTGCGCGCCAACCGCGATGCCCTGTTCGCGGCGATTGGTGCCGGCGGCGCGCAGCGGGTGACCGGTTCGCCGCCCGAGGCCACGTACCTCGCCTGGCTCGACTGCCGTGGCGCCGGCCTTGACGACGCGGCGCTGATGCGGGCCTGGGTCGCGGCGGGGCTGGGCCTTTCCGCCGGCCCTCGCTTCGGCACCGGCGGCAGTGGCCACATGCGGCTCAACTTCGCCATTCCGCCTTCAAGGCTGGCGCAATGCATCCGCCCGATCCACCGCTTCAACCTTGGTTGAGGGCGAGGGTCGCCACCAACTCCTTGCGCAGCATCGCGCGCAACTCCGCTGGCTCCAGCACCTCGGCGTTGCTGCCGTGTCGCATGATCTCGCCCAGCAGTTCGCGGGGGTCTGAGTAGGGGATCTCAAGCACGTAACGGCCGTCTTCCTCGAACCATCCGCGTTGCTTGGAGTGCCAGCGTTCGGTGGATACCCACCGCGCCCGCTCGGCGCTGAAGCGCAGCCTCGCCCAGCGCAGTTCCTCACCGGAAAAGATGCCGAATCCGGCACCAAAAAAATCGTCCAGTTCGGCGTCGGTAACCTCCTGAGCCGCTTCGTCGAGGATCTCGGCGGCCTCGATGCCGTCAAGCGAGAAACAGCGCAAGCCTTCGCGCAGGTGGCACCAGGAGTCCAGATACCAGTTATCGCGGTAATGCACCAGCCGTTGCGGCGAAAGGTCGCGCTCGGTGGTCTCGTCCTTGCCGCGTCCATAATAGCGGACGCGAATTCGCCGGCGCTGTAGCAGAGCGAGCCCGATTGCCGGAAACAGGCGGTTGGCCGGTGGCCGTGCGCCCGAGCGGGTGATGCGAATGCGTCGCCGCAGTTCCTCGGAATCGACCTTGCCATCGCCAAGAATGGCGTCGATGCGCGCGACCAGGGGCTGGATATGCGGGGCTAGCAAGTCGCTGTCGAGTTCGAGCAGGAGATGGTTCATGGTGACCAGCGCTGCGGTCTCGGCCTCGTT
The DNA here is from genome assembly GCA_018882975.1 of Rhodocyclaceae bacterium. GTDB lineage: Bacteria > Pseudomonadota > Gammaproteobacteria > Burkholderiales > UBA3065 > UBA3065. The sequence goes on from VEQZ01000048.1 coordinate 9,877, forward strand.
GAACCACAGCCCGGGCAACTCGTAGCGCGGCCCGACTCCCTGGGCACCAAAGCGGTAACCCCGCCTCTCACGGTCAAAGACGACCGGCGCGTTCAGGCGGTCGCGGAGAAACGCGAGGTCTCGCTTGAGCGTCGCCAGCGAGACACCAAGCGCCTTGAGCAGATCATTTCTGGTGACGACACCGCGCTCGTGGAGCAACTGGTCGATCCGGTAGAGACGTTCGGCGTCCTGCAAGGCAGCCTCTGACGAAAAATGCTTGTGAGGAAGTTTATCACGGGCTCATGTGGTGAGCCCTTGCGCATTCACGATTGTCCGCCTATGCAGAAGACCTGATGGACGTGATCAGGCCGCGTGAAGCCTGACTATTGGTACAATAAACAAAGATGACAATTCATTATTTAATTCGCTTTCTTCTCGTCACCTTGCTGACTGCCGCCGCTTTCGTTCTGGCAGACACCGCGCAGCGGTCCGTGCTGGCACCCATCGACCTTGGCGTGGACAACCCCTATCTGCCTGCCGGGCTAAGGGTTCTCGCCGTTGTGGTCTTTGGCGCGAGCGGCGCCTGTGGCCTGGTCCTGGGGGCTTTGCTCATCGTTCCGGACGTCTTCCCCGGGTCCAGTCCCGCTGTCATGCTGCTAACGGCACTCTTCAACGGTGTGGTGCCGCTGGTGTCGCTGGCGCTGACTCGCCGGCTGTTCGGCATTGGCGAGCGGTTTGAAGAGTTTTCCTATCGGGCTTTGCTGATCCTGCTTGCGCTGCAATCGGCGCTGTCACCGCTCGTGCACCAACTGTGGTTCAGGTTCACCGGCATTGCGCCGGCCAGCGTCTATAACTTCACGGCCATGGTGGTTGGCGACATCGTCGGCAGCATGCTGATGCTGCTCGCTATTGCGTTGGCTTGGGAGCTTTGGAAGTTTGCACGGCGTTGATCGGCGGCTGACGGCCCGGTCGCGCCCCGGGCATTTTTGAAGCCGGCGCAGCGCTTGACCCCGGCGCCAACCGCTTGGTCGGCCAGCCACCGATCGACTTCATCTGCGATGCACCTGGCGGCCATGCCCCCAGGTCGAGCCTGCGTTGCGTGGTTGTACGCGAACCACGAGCGGGTTCCCGGGCGTAGTCCCCGCTTCCGAAGCGGTTCGAGCAGCGCACGGCGGGAGTTTTGCCCTTGCTTTGCAGAATCAGGCATCTATGCTCGGCAGCGGTTCGCGCTAGAGCGGCCACCGATTTACGCTTCCCCGACGCTTTGGGAGGCGAACGCTCCGGGTCCCAGCGGCCCACTCAGGTTTAAAGATCCAACTATCGGGAGGAGATATGAAAGCAAAGGTCACACGTCCGACACGGATGATTTCGATGGGCGTGGCAGCGGCAGCGCTGATGGCGGTTCAGAGCGCTTCGGCCGTCGATGTCAAGGTTGAGGTGTTTCAGGAAAGCAAGAGCCCCTGGGGCATGGCCTTCCTCAAGGACGGCACGTTCTTCTTCACCGAAAAGTGCGACGGCCTCTCGGTGCGCACACCTTCCGGCTCGGTCAACAAGCTGCTCGGCGTCGGCGGCTCGAAGGGCTTCGCAACCGTCCGCGACGACCTTTTCTGTGACGGTCAGGCCGGCGTGCTCGGCGTCGAGGTCGACCCGCAGTTCGACAAGAACCGCTACGTCTATGTCCGCTCGACGTCCAAGGGTGCCAACCGCAAGTTCGGTGGTTACGCCAACATCCTGATGCGCATGAAGGTCAACAGCGATTTCTCGGGCGTCAGCGACGTCACCGACATCATCGATGACATGGGCTACAAGCCGAAGAAGACCAACCACCCGTTCGGGGGCCCCGGCGCCCACAATGGTGGCATCGTCCGCTTCGGTCCGGACGGTTTTCTCTACGTGACGATCGGTGACAACCATCTCGGCACTGGACCGCAGGACCCGAAGGCGTTGATCGGCAAGCTCTTGCGTGTCGACCGCGACGGCAAGGCAGCGCCTGGCAACAAGTCGCCCGCCGGCGGCGACAAGCGCATCTTCGCCTATGGTTTCCGCAACCCGCAGGGCCTCACCTTCCGCCCGGGGAGCGGCGACATCTACCTGTCGGAGAACGGCCCGTGGCACAACGACGAAGTCACCAAGGTGGTCAACGGGGGCAACGGCGGCTGGGACCCGCGCGACAACGTCAATGGTCGCGGTGAGTGCCCGGACGGCTACTGCGGTTATTCGCCGAACCAGATGGGTGCCCTGCCGCAAGCCGAGCGCGCTTCGTTCATGCCCATGACCGACCTCAAGTCCTACCCCGACGCGCTCAAGCCGGCCTTCAACAACAATGGCCTGTCGCAAGGCATGTGTGGCAGCGCTTGGTTGGTCGGTAAGCAGTGGAAGGATTGGGAAGGCCGTCTCGCCGTCGGTTATGCCGGCATCGGCATCCATGGCACGCCGGTCGGCAACCGCATCGACATCCTCGACATTGCCAAGGACGGCTCCTCGGCCAGCAAGCAAGAGCTGTCGTGGCCCACTGCGGCGGGTCGTCTGCGTCACCTCATCTCGGGTCCGGACGGCGCGCTGTATGTCGGTGACGAAGCCAGCGGAAATATCTACCGCGTCACTCCGCTGTAATGTTTCCGCCTTAACGCCAGTAAAACGCGCCGTGTCGGGTTCCGATGCGGCGCGTTTTTCGGCGCTCCCATCGCCACCCGAGAAGCTTGTCACTGCCTGATATCTGGACTGTCGAGATGAACAAACTTTCCCGATTTTTCCCATTCGCTTTGGCCTTGCGTTGTGGCGGCGTGGCAGTGTTCCTTGCCGCCATCTGCACCGCCAAGGCTGCCCACGCCGAGCACGACGCGCTCAAGAAGCTCATGCTCTCGAACAATTGCATGGCTTGTCACATGATCGACAAGCGAAAATATGGCCCGCAGTTCATCGAGGTTGCCGAGAAGTACGCGGGCGACAGCACCGCTGCCAGCAAGCTGGTCGCCAAGATCAAGGCGGGAGGCACCGGCGTGTGGGGCGAGGACGTCATGCCGCCGCAACCGCAGGTGTCCGACGCCGACGCCAAGGCCATCGTCGACCTGATCCTCGCGCTTCAGCCGGAAAAGTAAGCGCAGGATCTCTGCGCCCGATTTCTGCTCCAGCCCGCCTGAGGGCACCGCGCGGCGTACCTCGAGCAGGACCGTCCACACGCGGCCGTTCCGGAGCAAGCGGCTTCCAATCCAGTGGAGTGGGGCAAACGGTTCCGCTCAGCTGCCACCGCCGGGACACAGCGTGTCGAACAGGGCCTCGCCGAGCAAGCCCGCGGGCAGGTCCTGCCACGCCACGGGCGCCGGTGGCTGCTGCTCCGCGACGATCTCGCCCGCCGCCCAAGGCTGGCTGAAAACCGTGGCCTGCACGGTGCGGAACTTCCTGTTCATGCAATCGTATTCATGCACTGAAACCGTGGAACCGGAGTCGCGGGCAGCTGTGGCCTGCCGCTGACTCAGCACGTGCACTTGGCGGTAGATGGCCATCGGCCCGGTCTGTCTTACACGTTCGGCGTCCATGTAGTGGACCATCGCCAGAGGTCCTTCCACTCCCAAGGGTGTCCAGTCGGCGGGCGCGTTGGTCGCAAAAAGCGCTGCGAGGCAGATGAGAGGGTGGCGCATGGCGGGCGATGCTCCTTGGCATGGGCCGACATTTTTGCGCCCACTTCAGCGCAAAGTCAGGCACTGCACCAGGCTCGGCCTGACTATCGACCGAAACCCACAGGACAGTTCCTTGGCGGGCTTGAGATAGCGCCATCCATAGTCTCAGCGGGCGGCGAGACGGTCAAATCGACTCGCTGACTCGAGGAGTCCGCCTTCCAGTTCAGCCATTGAGCTGGGAGCCCGGTCACACCGACGCCAGGAACCAGATTCGAACTCAACGGCGGGCTAGCGCCCCTTGCTACCACCTTTGCCCGGCTCGTCTTTGCGCTTTTCGTCGCGGTCCCCGGCAGCTGACTCGTCGCGGCGCTCGCGAGCGCGTTCCCTCGACAGGGCGCGGCGTTCCTCGGCGCGGTCTTGGCCACGCAGTTCTCCGCCACGGTTGCTGTTCTCCGCGCCCTTGCCGGAGCGTTCCCGTTCACGGGCGGGGTGCTTGCCGTCGTCGGACCGTGGTTCGGCGACGCCATCAGGACGCCGGTCTTCAGCTTGGGCGGTGGCCGTCGGCGTCGTGACCAGGCAGGCCAGGAGCAGTGCCGGAAAGGTATTGCGCATGTTGGAAATCCTCCATCTTGACGTTCTGCGTCCGCGTGGTGCAGGCGCTGGACCGCTGGTGCCGGGAGGGGGACTCGAACCCCCACAGTGTCTCCACCGGCGGATTTTGAGTCCGCTGCGTCTACCGATTCCGCCATCCCGGCTGGAGGGGAGGGCGGATTATCGTGCGCCACAGGGTGCCGCTGCAAGCGCCAAGGCCCGGGCACGCCATTGGCGGACAAAAAGCCGGACCGCGCGCAGCCTTCCTTCCGCGCGGGTCCGGTCGGGGGAAACCTCCAAGGCTACAAAGGCGCAGTCGCGCCGGTGGCGCTTGCCGTGATGGCGCATACCACCTCGGGCATCACGTCCATCACACGGATCAGCGTGGCGGCAGCCCCGGTCGGCACGCGCTTGCCTTGCTCCCAGTTGCGCAGGGTGTGCAGCGGCACGCCGAAGCGCCGAGCGAACTCGACCTGCGTCAGGCCGCTGCGCGCGCGCACCGAGCGCACCGCCAGTGCCGGGCTGGCCGGCCCGTCGGCGGCGGGGCCCATGCTGATGTGATTGGCGCGACGTGCGGCCAACGCCGGTGCGTCCGCCCACCTCGACTGCTCCGGCAGCCATTCGCCATCGACGATGAAGGCGCGCAGGCGCCGCCCGGCATCCGGGTCGTCGCCGGCAAAGGCACCCTCGATGCGATCGAACCGCTCCGCATCCAGTTGCGTGCTGGCCATCCACCAACCCGGGAAGTCGCGCTTGAGCGCCGGCTTGACGCGCACCACATGGAAGCCCTCGTGGCGCGGATCGCGGCCGATCGCCGAGAGCGCCTCGCCGACCCGCTCGGCGGTGCCCTCCAGCACCAGCAACACCTCTTCGCCCTGACGCGCCAGCACGCCGGTGATGTTGCGCTTGCGGTTCTCGCGCCGCGCCTGCGAAAGCAGATCGACCCAACCGTCTCCGCCGTGCACCATGTGGCTGCGACACACCGCCTGCACCAGCTGATGGCCGCTCGCCAGCGGCAGCAACGGTGAGGGCGTCTCTCGGCGCGTGGCGCGTGGCCGCCCCTTGGCGGCTGGCGGTGTCGTCATCACCGACCCTGAACGGGCGGCGGGCTCGGTTTGGGCTGTTGGCGCGGCGGTTTTCATGGCTTGCAATCTATCGGCCGGACTTCAGCATCGCTTTGCCCGCCGTCAAGCTTTCGCCGGCTGGCTTGCGCTGCGGTAGAGTCGCGCCCCATGCCGCTTACCCTCGACGATTTCGACTACCACCTGCCGCCAGAGTGCATCGCGCAGGCGCCGCTGGCGGACCGTGCCGCCTCGCGCTTGCTGGTGCTGCGCGGTGGGCAGATCACCGATTCGGCGGTGCGCGAGTTGCCGCAGTGGCTCGCTCCCGGCGACCTGCTGGTGTTCAACGACAGCCGCGTCATCCATGCCCGCCTGCTCGGCAGCAAATCCACCGGTGGCCGCGTCGAGGTGCTGGTCGAGCGCGTCATTGGCTCCCACGAGGTGCTGGCCATGGTGCGCGCCAGCAAGACACCCAAGCCCGGCTCGGTCATCGACCTCGACGGTGCCATTCGCGCTACCGTGCTCGGCCGCGCCGGCGAGTTCTTCCACTTGCGCCTCGAGGGCGAGTCGGCCGACCTCGGCGCGCTGGACCTGATCGAGCGCCACGGCCGCCTGCCGCTGCCGCCCTACATCACGCGCAGCGCCGACGCCGAGGACGAATCGCGTTACCAGACCGTCTATGCCCGCAACCCGGGCTCGGTGGCGGCGCCCACTGCCGGCCTGCACTTCGACGAGGCCCTGCTCGAGGCCTGCCGCGCGCGTGGCATCGGCTTGGCCTGGGTCACGCTGCACGTCGGCGCCGGCACCTTCCAGCCGGTACGCGCGGACAATCTTGACGAACACGTCATGCACCGCGAGTGGTGGATCGTGCCGCAGGAGACGGTGGATGCGGTGGCCGCCACCCGTGCCCGCGGTGGCCGCGTGGTGGCGGTCGGCACCACATCCTTGCGCGCGCTCGAATCGGCCGCGGCCGATGGCGAACTGCGCGCCGGCAGCGACGAGACGGCGCTGTTCGTTCGGCCGGGGTATCGCTTCCAGGTCATCGACGCGCTCATGACCAATTTCCATTTGCCCAAGTCGACGCTGATGATGCTGGTATCGGCGCTTGGCGGCCTGGACGAGATCCGCGCCGCTTATCGTCATGCAGTAGAGAATGGCTACCGTTTCTTCAGTTACGGCGACGCCATGCTGATAGACCCGCGGCCTCTCGGCGCCGGCCACGCGGCGGGCCCGGTCGCGCCCGCGTCGCCATCCGCAGCCTGACGTCCCCCTACAGGGCCCTGCCGTGCACCCGCCGCCTCTGCGATTCGAACTGCTCGCCACCGACGGCGCCGCCCGCCGGGGGCGCATCACGCTACGCCACGGCAGCATGGATACGCCCGCCTTCATGCCGGTCGGCACCTACGGCGCGGTCAAGGGGCTCACCCCGGACGAGGTCGCCGCCAGCGGCGCGCAGATCCTGCTCGGCAACACCTTCCACCTCTGGCTGCGCCCGGGGCTGGACGTGGTGCGTACCTTCGGCGGCCTGCACCGCTTCATGAACTGGCACGGGCCCATCCTCACCGACTCCGGCGGCTTTCAGGTGTGGTCGCTTGGCGCGCTGCGCAAGATCAGCGAGGAGGGCGTACGG
>VEQZ01000049.1 GCA_018882975.1 Rhodocyclaceae bacterium
GCAGCGGCGCTGGCCGCTGCCGCTGCCGCGGGCGCGGCCGCAACGGGCGCGGACGGCTCGTCGTCAAAGAACCCGAAACTGTCGTCGCCGGCAGGCGCGGCCGCGTCGGCGGGGGGCGATGCCGCCGGCTCGTCGTCGAAGAAGCCGAAGCTGCCGTCGTCGGGGGCCGGGGCGGCGGCCATCCCGGCGTAGACCGGCTCGATGCGGATCGCCTCGGGCGGAAGCACGAATTCGAGTTCGCCGCGCAGCGCCTCTGCGCTGGCCATGCCGGTGAGTTCGAGCACCCAAGTGCCGGAGGTCTCGCGCGGGCCGGGCGCGGCGCGAACCTCGACGAGGCCGTGGATTTCGAGATCGGACTTGACCCGACCGAACAGATCGGCCGGCATCGGTCCGAGTTCGAGTTGCCAGCCGGTAGCGGCCCGCCGCTCGCTGGAAGCCGCCGCCACCGAGGTCGGGGCGGCAGGCGCGTTGGGCGGCGGCACGGCCGCCGGACCGACAGCGACGCCCGCCATGTCCGCCAATCGGGCGTGGCAGGCTTCCACCACCTGCGCATCGGCACCCGCCTCGCCACGGTGTCCGGCGATCATGGCGCGAATCAGGTCGCCGGCCTCGAGAAAGGCATCGACGTGGCTGGTGAGCAGCGGGATCTCGTGCTTGCGGATGCGGTCGAGCAGGGTCTCGAGCACGTGGGTGAAGCCGGAGATGTCGGTCAGCCCGAACATGCCGGCGCCGCCCTTGATCGAGTGCGCGGCGCGGAACACCGCATTGAGGTCGTCCTCGGCCGGCACCGCGATGTCCATGCCGACCAGCAGGCTTTCCATGCTCGCGAGGTTGTCCGCCGCCTCCTCAAAGAAGACCTGCTGGAACTGGCTGATATCGACGCTCATCGGCTACCCCGTGCTGCGCGCGGCGCGCATCAGCCGATACAGCGCCGGACCACGTCCAGCAGCTTGTTGGGGTCGAAGGGCTTGACCAACCAGCCGGTGGCGCCGGCTGCCTTGCCCTGCGCCTTCATGGCGTCGCTCGACTCGGTGGTGAGCAGCAGGATGGGCGTGCGGGCATGCGCCGACGTGGCACGCAGCGCCTTGACCATGCTCAGGCCATCCATCTTCGGCATGTTCTGATCGGTGATGATGAGCTGCACCGGATTGGCCTTGGCCATGGCCAGGCCCTCCTCGCCATCGGCCGCCTGCACCACGCTGTAGCCGGCACTCTTGAGGGTGAAACTGACCATCTGACGAATCGACACCGAATCGTCAACGGTCAATATGGTCTTGCTCATGCGAACGGGTCTCCAGTGCCTAAAAGAGATCGACCGAACCGGTGGTCATGCTCGCCACCTGGCTGTTGACCGGGCAGTGGGCAGTTGCGGCGCGTGCCTGCGCAACCGCACGCTGCACGCGCGTCACGAGTTCGTCGACGGGGCTGTCCTCGCCGGCTGCCGCGAGGCGGCCAGTGAGCGCCTGAAGCGCATCGAGCAGGCCGTTGGCCGCATCGATGCGGCGGTGCACGTGGTCGATGAGCTGGCTGGCGATGTCCTGAAACTGCATGGCGATGGCGGCGGCATCGGTGGTGCGCGCCACCTGCGCTTGGGCGGCGGCGGCCTGCTCCTCGGCCTCGGCACGTCGCTGATCGCCGAGGTCGGCCATCATGCGCAGCAAACCATCGAGGTGGGCACTGCTGCCCTCGGCCAGGGAGCGGTCATGCCCGGCCATCTCGCTGCTGGATCGCGCGGCCTGGTCCACGGTCTGCTCGATCTCCGCGCTGCGCTGGCGGATCTCGCGGCTGAAGGTCTGCGTGCGGCTGGACAAGGCGCGCACCTCATCGGCCACCACCGCAAAGCCACGCCCGGCATCGCCGGCGCGGGCCGCCTCGATGGCAGCGTTGAGCGCCAGCAGGTTGGTCTGCGAGGCGATGGCCTCGATCTCGATGAGGATGCGGTTGACGTCGCCGATCTGCTCGCGCATGGAGCCCATGCGCGCGATCATCTCGGCGCTGCGCTCGCCACCGCTCACCACGTTGCCAACCAGCGTGCGCAGGATCTCCGAACTCTCGGCCGCGAAGCGCTCGTGGGTGATGCGGTCGCCCGCCGAATCACTCACGCCCTGCTGCTCGAGGGTGGCATGGGCGTGGTCTGCAATGGCCTCGAAACTCGCGGCCAAGGAGGTCACGGCGTCCCGCATGGTGGCCTGCACCTGGGCGAGTTCGCCGCGGGCTTGACGCCCCTGGGCAGCCAGTTCGGCGAAGGCCTCGGCGGGATGGACCGGGTCGATCGCTGGCGCCGGCGCAACGGGCGCTACCAAAGCCGCGGGCACGGCTCCGGCGCGCGAAGCCCGCAGCGCCTGCACCAGCGCCAAGGCCAGCAGCAGCGCGAACAGGGCTACGGTGGTGCCAGCCGGCAGGGCATCCGGCACCAACAGCAAAGCGGATACACCAACTGCGGCGATCAGCAGACTCAGCACGGCGAGCAAGACGTCGCCGGTTCTCGATTCAGGCACCTTTCACCTTGGACCAGTCAACCACAACGGTTTCTTAACGGCGCAACTGCGGCATTTCTTTAAGCGCCAGCGGCCGAATACTGACAGAAACAAGCGGCGGCCAAAGAAATTATCGCTGGCGCCATGGCAAAAGCAACGGGCCCCGAGGGGCCCGTTCGGTGACGTCGGATGGACGCCGCGTTTCAGCGGGACTTGCGGTTGTAGCTCATGGCCAGAAAGCGCGCCACGATGATGACCCAGAGGATCATGATCCAGGTGGTCAAAGTCATGCTTTATCTCCTCAACGGTTGGTGTTCATGCTGCCTGCTTGCGGGTGGTTGCGTGATCCCGGCGCCAACCGGCGAGCGGGACCATCGCGGCGATCGTCACAACCAAGAGCAACAGCTCGAGGCTGTAGACGAATATATAGCCGAGGACGGGCTCGGTTGCAGCAGCGTATACATCGCGCAGGATGCCGCCGAGGCCCACGGCGACGCCGGCCGCCGTGGCCTGCACCGCGCCCCACGCGCCGAGCGCGAGCCCCACGGCGTCGCGCGGCGCGGCGCGCATGGTGGCGGTCAGGGTGCCGTGGCCGAACAAACCGCCGCCCACGCCGATCAGCATCACGCCGGTGCCGAACCACCCCGGTGAGTCGAGCGGTGCCGCGGCGATCACCAGGGCGAAGGCCGGCAGGCCGACCAGCGCGCCAATGCCGGCCATGCGAAAGGCGTCGTAGCCGCGCCCGAGCACGACCGAGGCGAGCCAGAAACCAAACAGGCCGCCGGCAGAAAGGGTAGCGGTGAGCAGCGTGGTGTCACTCACCGACATGCGCAGGATCTCGCCGCCGTAGGGCTCCAGCAGCACGTCCTCCATGCTGAACGCGGCGGTGCCAAGGCCGACGACGAGCAGACGGCGCAGCGCGTCGGGGCCGCGCCGGAACACGCCCCATGCGTCCTGGAAATCGACCTCGGCGATCGGCGGTCGCGGCTCGTGGCGGCGCGGGTCACGCGCCTCCTGCTTCCACACGGCCAGCACGTTGAGGATGAGAGTGAGCACCGCCGCGCCCTGGATGACCTGCACCAGCCGCCCAGGGGTATACGTCTCGAGCAGGACGCCGAAGGCCAGGGCGCTGACGATCATGCCGGCGAGCAGCATGACGTACATCAGACCGACCACCTTGGGCTGGTCTTCCTCGGGCACCAAATCGGTGGCCAGCGCCAAACCGACGGTCTGCACGGTGTGCACGCCAGCGCCCACCAGCAGGAAGGCCAAGCCAGCCGCCAGCTGGCCGATCCACGCCGGATAGTGGGCCGATTGGCCGGCGCCGGCCAGCACCAGCAGCGCGAAGGGCATGATGGCGAAACCGCCGAACTGCACCATGCTGCCGCGCCAGATGAAAGGTACGCGCTTCCAGCCCAGTGCCGAGCGGTGCGCGTCGGAGCGGAAGCCGATGACGGCGCGCAGCGGCGCGAAGAAGATGGGCAGGGAAACCATGATGGCCACCAGCGCCGCCGGAACGTGCAACTCGACGATCATGACGCGGTTCAGGGTGCCCATCAGCAGGACCATGGCCATGCCGCAGGAAACCTGGAACAGCGAGAGACGGAGCAGACGCGAGAGAGGAAGGTCGGCATTCGCGGCATCGGCAAACGGCAGGAAGCGGGTGCCGAGGTCGGCCCAGCCGTCCACCAGTCTGCGACTCGTTCGGAGCATGCCTTACCCCCGGCACACCGACCGATGGCTGGTCGATGCGCATGAAAAGGGTCCCGTCCGCGAGCACTCGGGCCCGCGCCGGGAGGCGGGCCGGCGGTCAGGCATGCTGGCCGCCGACGCCCGGTACTTCACTTCAGCTGGATGCGGCGGCCGGCGCGTTGATCGGCTCGCCATTGAGAAACTTGGACACCCAGGTCGTGTGCGTGGTGATAGCCAGATGCACAGCGAACGAACCCACCGCAACAGCACCGATGAGCAGCGGCACGCCGACGGTCGGCTTGACCACCGTCCACATTTTTCCGTAGATCATAGTGGTCTCCTCAACCCAGCCAGGGCGTGTAGATGTAAGCGAGCAGATGCGCCAGTGCGGCGATCATCCCGAAGAACTGCGTACCCTGGATAAGGTTCCGGTGAAGTTCCTCGGACTCGGCTTCGGTCAGGCCAGTCAGCCCTACCTTCTCAGACATAGTCCTTCCTCCTGATGGTTCCAATCGTGCTAAGCCCGCACGAAGGCCTTCCAAGTGCTTCTTTTGCAACACCTTTGATTACAGGAACCGAGTGCTGCGAGGCTTACTGTCCACGTGACACTGTCTAATGTCAACTCTTCCGGACACTTTTTCGTAACAGGAGGAAATCAGGGCACCGTCCGGTCCTTCCAAAAAGCCAGCTGCCACTGCTTCTGGCGGCGATTGGCCTCGCGCAGGAAGGGCGCGAAGGTGCCCATGGCGAGGAAGCGGCGGTTGAGCCAGTCCCAGGGTTGATGCAGCGGCCGTGCAAAGTCGATGAACAGCACCACACGGTAGCCTGCAGTGTCGTTCCAGACCTCGTGGTTGAAGGTGTCGTCGAAGATCAGCGCGCGGCCCTCCTGCCAGCGGCAGATGCGATTGCCGATGCGGATGCGCACCTGCTCGCGCGGCTCCGGCACCTGCAGCGCCAGGTGCAGGCGCAGCAGCCCGTTGTAAGCGCCGCGGTGCGGCGGGATGTGCTTGCCAGGGCTGAGAATGGAGAAGAAGGCGGTGGTCATGCCGGGGATGCGCGCCAGCAGCTTCATGGTCTCGGGGCAGCGCACCGCGTTGGCTGTGCAGTCCATGCCGATGCCGGCGAGGAAAAAGGTCTTCCAGTCGCTGTCGCACTGAATGACGTCGACTTCCTTGAGGATGTCCTGGAAGCTCGGCATCTGATCACGCCAGACCATCACCGCGTCGAGTTCAGCGCGCACCTTGCGCCAGTCGGCCTCCACCGCCGGCACCCAGGCGAAGTGGCGCGCGTCGTAGACCATCGGGTCACCGTGCACGGAGTGGCGCACCACGGTGGCCTCCAGCGCGTCCTTGAGGCCGCGCAGCAGACGCGCCCACGGCCCGGCGGCGGGCGTGAGGCGGTGGGCGCGGTCACAGTAGTGGTCGAAAGCGGGATCGACGGTGATGGCGTGTGTGGCGAGCGGTTCGGCCACGGCGGCGGCGGGATCGCGGTTCAAGGCGGTGGACGCGTGGGCTGAATCGACGGACCGCGAAGTTTCGCCCAATCCGTCACAGAATTGAAGTATCGGGGTTGCGGGAGGCGCGAAATGTCACTCGATGAAACGGTTTTGCCGGACATGCCGGCGGGCTTGCTGCCGACCGGTGGGCAGCCGCTGTTCGCGCGCACCAGTTTGGGCGCACCCGCTGAGCGGCCGGTGCTGGTGTTGCTGCATGGCTTTCCGCAGACGCACGTCATGTGGAACCGGCTGCTGCCGGCGCTCGCCGAGCGCTTCTGGCTGGTGCTGCCCGACCTGCGCGGGTACGGCGACTCGCCACCGGCGCCGGATACGCCCGACCACGCCGGTTATGCAAAGCGCGCCATCGCGGCGGATGTGATCGGCCTGCTCGACGGGCTGGGTGTGGAGCGCTTCTTTCTCTGCGGGCATGACCGCGGCGGGCGGGTGGCGCACCGGCTGGCGCTGGACCACCCGCAGCGGGTGCGGCGGCTGTGCGTGATCGACATCGCACCGACGCTGGACATGTATGCGCGCAGCGATATGGACTTCGCGCGCGCCTACTACCACTGGTTCCACTTGATCCAGCCGGCGCCGCTGCCGGAGCGCATGATCGCTGGCTGCGCACGCGACTATCTGCACGCCAAGCTCGGCGGCTGGGGTGGTGGCGGGCTGACGCACATCGAGCCGGCTGCGCTGGCGGAATACGAGCGCTGCTTCACGCCGGCGCACATCCATGCCATGTGCGAAGACTACCGGGCGAGCGCCGGCATCGACCTTGAGCACGACCGAGCCAGCCGCGCCGCCGGCCAGCGCATCGGCTGCGACACGCTGGTGATCTGGGGCCGGCGGGGCGTGGTGCACCGGTTCTTCGACCCGCCGGCGCTGTGGCAGGCGCAGTGCAGCGCGCGGGTCGAGCCGCTGCTGCTGGACGCCGGGCATTTCGTGCCGGAAGAGCGGCCGCAGGAGACCGCGGACGCGCTGCTGCGCTTCATGGCTGGCTAAACCTGAATCAGCGCCGCCGCAATGCGCGTGCGACCCGTCGCCTTGCCGGGGCGGCCCGCAGCCGCTGCGCCCGCCAGCCCTGACCGCAGCGCATCAGGGCGTACCGCGCGGCTTGCGCCCGGCCGGCAACAGGTGCCCGCCCTGGTGCAAGGTGGTGGCGTCGAGCGCGGTCCAGAACGGAGCCTGGCCGGTATCGGCAGACGCGTTGCCGGCGGCCATGGTCTGCGCGACCTCAAGCACCCACCGTGTCGGCACCGCGAAGTAATGCGCATCGGGCTCGGGCGAATAGAAGGTGAGCAAGCCGAGCAGACGGCCACGCGCGTCGAACAAGCCGCCGCCGGAAGCACCCATGTGGAACGCAGCGTCGGTCTCGATCACCAGACCGCTCTCGGACTCGCGCAGCGCGACCACGCGGCCCTCGCTCAGCGACAACACCTGCCCCCCCGAAAAGCCCATGGCGTAGACCGGCTCGTCGATCTCGGGCAGCGGTGCCGGCTCGACCGGCGTGGCGAGGTCGCCCGGCAGATGCAGCAGGCAGACATCGCGCGCGCCATCGCCAAACACCTGCAGCGCTTCACGGCCGAAACTGCCACGGCTGGCGATGACGTGGCCGCCGTTGCCGGCGACGTGACAATTGGTGGCGACCAGATCGGGAGCCAGTTGCACACCCGAGCCGGTGTTGATGCGGCCATCGGCTGCTGCCGCCATCACCTTGACCATATGTCCGGCGAGACGGACGTAGGTCTCCGCGTCGGCTTGGGCAGCCAGCGGGCACAGCAGCAAAAGCAAGGTCATCCAGCGTCTGAACATGGCGCACCTCCTCAATGTTGCGTTGCATCACTGGCGATGATGCACGATGCGTGCCAGCCGGGAACGATGAATAAACGATTATCAAATCTTGGCTTTCCTATGAATTCCGGGCGCGCTCGCGCCATCGCGGAGCACCGGCACGCTGGTCCGCACTGTTGCGACGCATCAAGGGAATGGCAGGTTTGTGCGCTGGCGCGCTTTGCGTCGCGTTGGCAGTGGCCTTACGATGACAGTGCGCCCAACGGTCGCCTTGAGCGGCGACCCTCGGCGCGCAGCAAACCGCCTTCGAACCAGCACCAGGGGGCAACATGTCGCACAACGTCTGCAAGGCCGGCGACCTCGCCATCACCGTCGGCACCGACCTGCCGGAAAACGCCGGCCTGATCGTCGAGGTGCTCGCCGTCAACGTCTATGACCCGCGTTGGTCCGGGCGTCATGGCCCGCTCTGCCGGGTGCGCACGGTTGGCATGCGGCCATTGCAATTCCGGTACCTGGTGCGCGGTGCCTGGCGACGTGACATGGCCCGCGAAGGCACCGTCCCGGCCAGTCGCCTGCGCCCCATCACGCCACCGGCAGGGACACTCGACGAGGAACGCGAGCGCGAGCTCAACGACGACTGAAGGTCGTCGGGCGGCGCGCGACGCCGCTGGGGCGGTGTTGCGCCGGTCCCGGGTGCACTGGCCCGGGTGCACTGGCCCCGATTACGCTGATTCGGGAGCGCGCTGACGGTTTAGCGCGCTGGCAGTTGAGCGCACTAATCCTCCGCGCCGTGCGCCAGCGCCGCCGCCCGACTCTCGGCCAGCTGCTGCGCCCCCGGTTGCCGCGCGCGCCAGTCGGCGGTCTGTTCGCCGATCATGCGTTCGAGCGCGTCGACCCAATCGCTGCGGTCGTTGAGGCAAGGGATGTAGTGGAACTCGCGGCCGCCGTGGGTGAGGAAGTCCTGGCGGCCCTCCATGGCGATCTCCTCAAGCGTCTCGAGGCAGTCGGCGACAAAGCCCGGGCAGACCACGTCGACGCGGCCAACGCCGGCCTCGGCCATCTCCACCAGCGTCGGCGCGGTGTAGGGCTTGAGCCATTCGGCCTTGCCGAAGCGCGACTGGAAGCAGACCTTCCAGCGGCCCTCTTGCAGCCCGAGACGCTGCGCCAGCAGACGGCCGGTCTTGTGGCACTCGCAGTGGTACATGTCGCCCAGATCGAGCGAGCGGCGCGGCACGCCGTGGAAGCTCATCACCAGGCGGTCCGGCTCGCCATGCGCGGCCCAGTATTCGCGGATGCTGGCGGCCAGCGCATCGATGTAGTCCGGGCGGTCGTGGAAGTTGCGCAGCATGCGCAGTTCCGGCATCACGCGGCGCGCCTTGAGCGCGTCGAACACGGCATCGGCCACCGAGGCGGTGGTGCTGCCGGCGAACTGCGGGTACATCGGCACCACCAGCAGCCGGTCGCAATGCAACACGCGCAGGCTGGCGATCGCCTCGGCCACCGCGGGCCGGCCATAGCGCATGGCGTAGTCGATCACCACCGCGTCGCCGAAGCGATTCTCCAGCCGCGCCTTGAGTTGCTGCACCACGCGCTCGGTATGCACGCGCAGCGGCGAGCCCTCCGCTGTCCAGATCGAAGCATACTTGGCGGCAGAGGCACGTGGCCGCAGCGGCAGAATGATGAGGTTGAGGATGCACCACCAGATGACGCGCGGGATCTCGACCACGCGCGGGTCCCACAGGAACTCGGCCAGATAGCGGCGCAGCGCCGGGGCGGTCGGCGCGTCGGGCGTGCCGAGATTGACCAGCAGCACGCCGATGCGCGGACTGTCGCCGTGGGAGAAGGCGGGCTCAGGAAGGTAGCGGGGCATGAAAGGTGTCGGGAAGGTCTGGAGGGTCAGACGGCGCGGCGGCGGCGCGGTTCAACTTGGCCGCCGGTGATGGCGCCAGGGAGGCACCGCCCCGGCCGCGGGCTCGCCCGCACGGCCGCACCCGCACGGCGCACGTGCCGTGGACCTGCGTGGCCCTCACGCTGCGGACAGCGCGCTGGACAACAGGCGTGCAGTCACGTCGACGATCGGGATGACGCGCTCGTAGGCCATGCGCGTCGGGCCGATCACACCGAGCGTGCCGACCACCTGACCATCCACCTCGTACGGTGCGGCGACCACGCTGCATTCGTCGAGCGCGGTCACGCCTGACTCGCCACCGATGAAGATCTGCACACCGTGGGCTTGACCGCTGGCCTCGAAGATGCGCAGCAGGCCGGTCTTGGTCTCAAACACCTCGAACAGGCGACGCAGATTGGCGAGGTTGGCGGTGAGGTCCTCGGCGCGCAGCAGATTGCCCTCACCGGAGATCACGCAGTCGCCGGGCGGCGCGCTCGGCCCGGTGGCAAGCACCGCCGCCATGAGCGCCTGCATGTCCTCGCGCAGGGCGTGCAGGTCCTCGCGCAGTCGCCGCTGCATCTGGCCCAGCGTCTGCCCGCCGAAATGCTGGTTGAAGTAGTTGGCGGCCTCGACCAAGCTGGACGGGGACGGTTGCTCGGCCAGATGGATGATGCGGTTCTGCACGTCGCCATCCGTGGTGATGAGCACCAACAGCACGCGCCGTTCCGACAAGGTGACGAACTCGATCTGGCGAACGGCCGGTTCGACGCGGCGCGTCACGCTGACCACACCGGCGAAATGCGACAGCTCCGAGAGCACCTGGGATGCGGTGTTGATCAGCTGCTGCGGATTGGCCGGCGCGAGCTTGCCCTCGACGCGCTCGATCTGCGCGCGGTCGAGCGGCTGCACGGTGAGCAGGCTGTCGACAAAGAAACGGTAACCGCGTGGCGTCGGCACGCGCCCGGCGGAGGTGTGCGGGCTGGTGATGTAGCCGAGCTCCTCGAGGTCGGCCATGACGTTGCGGATGGTCGCCGCCGAAAGATCGAGGGCGGACTGCCGCGACAGCGTGCGCGAACCCACCGGCTGACCATCGGCGATGTACTGCTCCACCAGCAGTTTGAGCAGGATCTGGGCGCGGTCATTCAGCATGCACGGAGTTTAGCAGGGGGACTGCCGCCGACAGGCCCGCGTGGCGGCGCGCGCGGGGGTGCGCTCGGTCAGATGGCGGATGGAAGGCTGCGGGCCTTGTGGTTTAATCCCGCCATGCACCCGTTCCGGACCGCCGCCATCATCGGCAAATTCGCCCGCCGCGAGGACACCGGGCAGCTGGCCGAGCTGGCGCATTTCCTTGCCGCGCGCGATGTCCGCGTGCTGGTGGAACGCCATACCCACGAGTGCATGGCCGACAGCAGCCTCGAGGCGGCCGACTTCGCACGCATCGGCGCCGAGGCCGACCTTGCCATCGTTGTCGGCGGCGACGGCACGCTGCTCACCGTGGCGCGCGAGCTCGCCGCGCACGGCGTGCCGCTGGTCGGGGTCAACCGTGGCCGTCTCGGCTTCACCACCGACATCGCCATGCACGGCATGCTGCCGGCGCTCGAGCAGATCCTGGAGGGGCAGTACAGCGCAGAAGAGCGCACGCTGCTCTCGGCGACGCTGACCCGCAGCGGCGTGACCATGCTGCGCACCACCGCCTTCAACGACGTCGTGACCAGCCGCGGGGTACAGGGCGGGATGATCGAGTTTCGCGTCATGGTCGACGATGAGTTCGCCTACGAACTGCGGGCCGATGGCCTGATCATCGCCTCGCCGACCGGCTCGACGGCCTACGCGCTGTCGTCGGGGGGGCCGATCGTGCACCCTTCGGTGGCCGGCCTGATCCTGGTGCCGGTGAGCCCGCACACCCTCTCCAACCGGCCGATCGTGGTCGGCGACAGCAGCCGCATCGATGTCGTGCTGCTGCGCTCGACGGAAGGCAGCATCTATTTCGACGGCCGCGATCACCACAGCCTGCTGGCCGGCGACCACCTGGTGGTGGCCGCCAGCCCCCACCGCGCGCGCCTGCTGCACCCGAGCGGTTACAGCTACTTCCGCACGCTGCGCGAGAAGCTCGGCTGGAGCGGCTCGCCACAACCCGGCAACTGAGTGGCCATGCTGCGCGCGCTGGGCATTCGCGACTTTGTCATCGTCGACCGGCTCGACCTCGAGTTCGGCGCCGGCTTCAACGTGCTCACCGGCGAGACCGGCGCCGGCAAGTCGATCCTGCTTGACGCGCTCGACCTGTTGCTCGGCGGCCGCGCCGAGTCCGGCCTGATCCGCCCCGGCGCCGAGCGCGCCGAGTTGTTCGCCGAATTCGAATGCGCGCCGGACGGTGCCGTGGCAGCCTGGCTGACTACCAACGACTATGCCGATGCGCCCGGCGAGCTGCTGGTGCGGAGGGTGGTCGACACCTCCGGCCGCTCGCGTGCCGCCATCAACGGCCGGCCGGCCACGCTCGGCCAGTTGCGTGAACTCACCGAACAACTGGTCGACATCCACGGCCAGAACGCGCACCTGATGCTGACCCGCGCCGGCGCGCAACGCGCCTTGCTGGACCGTTTCGCCAATGCCTCGGTGGCACTGGCTGCGGTGGCCGACGCCCATGCGACCTGGCGCGAAGCTGACGCATCGCTAAAGGCGTGGCTGGCCTCGGCCGAGGACTGGGCAGCGCGCCTCGAGACCCTACGCCACGACATCGCCGAACTCGAACCGCTGGCCAGCGACCCGCAGGCCATCGAGGCGCTGGAGGCGGAACACCGCCGCCTGGCGCACGCGCAGGGCCTGATCGAGGCGGCGCAGGCCGCCCTGCAGCAGGTCGATGAGGGCGAGCTGAACGCGCACGACCAATTGGCCGCAGCGGCGCAGCGCATCGATGGCGTGGTCGCGCTGGACGTGCGTCTGGCCGAGGCGCTTGCCGCCCTGCAAAGCGCCGAAGCCGCCGCGGCGGAAGCGGCCTCGGACCTGCGCCGTTACCTTGACCGCGCCGACCTCGACCCGGAGCGGCTCGACGAGGTCGAGGCGCGGCTCGGCGAACTGCAGCGCATCGCGCGCAAGCACCGCAGCACGCCAGCCGAGCTGCCAGCACTGCTCGAAACGCTCCGTGCCGAACGGGCACAGCTTGGCGGCGATGGCGAGGAAGACGCCGAGGCGCGCTTGCGCCAGCGTGCCGAGGCGGCGCGGGCAAGCTATGACCGGTTGGCCGAGGCCTTGCGGGCGCAGCGCGCGCCGGCGGCGCAGCGGCTGGCCGAGACCGTCACCGCGACCATGCAACGCCTGTCGCTGAGCGGCGGCCGCTTCGAGGTGCTGCTGCAGGCGGAACCCGAACCCACGGCGCACGGCAATGAGCGCGTCGAGTTCCTCGTCTCGGCCAATGCCGGCATGCCGCCCGGGCCGCTCGGCCGTGTGGCCTCCGGTGGCGAGCTGTCGCGCATCGGCCTCGCGCTGAGCACCGCCGGTGCCGACTCGCTGGCAGCCGGCACGCTGGTGTTCGACGAGGTCGATGCCGGCATCGGCGGCGGTGTCGCGGAAGTGGTCGGGCGCATGCTGCAGGCACTCGGCGGTCGCCGGCAGGTGCTCTGCGTCACCCACCTGGCACAGGTTGCGGCCTGCGCGGCGACGCAGTTCCGCGTCAGCAAGGCGGTGCGCGACGGGCTGGCGAGCAGCCGCGTCGAGCGTCTGGATGCCGCGGCGCGGATCGACGAACTGGCACGAATGATCGGCGGCGTGCAGATCACCGACACCACCCGGGCGCACGCCGGCGAGTTGCTCGAGCAACTGGGTGGCACGTCGGGAACCGGCGGACCGCGGCAGCGGGTGCTGCTCTCCTGATTGACCGCTTACCACTGCCCGCCAGGGGCGTCCGTGTGCCGCCGTTAAAGTTCCGGTCGGAGTCTGCCGATAGACTACCGGCCGATAGACTCTCTGCCGATAGAATGTGCGAATCGGAGCGAGCCTCCCACAGGAGGTAGACCATGAAAATCCAGAGCAATGTTCCGGGCGTCGATACGACGCTTCCCACCAGCGGCGTCGCGCGCAGCGACAGCCGCAAAGTCGGTGTGCCAGCCACGGAGCCTGGCCGAGAGGGCGACACCGTGCGTATCGACCCGCGCGCCAGTCTGCTGTCCGCGGCCGAAGCCTCGCTGGCGGATGCGCCGGCGATCGACAGTACGCGCATCGACGAGATCAAGCGGGCGATTGCCGAAGGTCGCTTCGAGGTGGACAGCGCCAGAGTTGCCGACCGACTGCTTGGCAGCGTGCGTGACCTGCTGCTGACTCGCGGCGACTGAACGTCGGACCGCCCGCGAAGCTTTGCTCCGCATCCCTCCACCCCGTCGCGAGCGACCTTGCTCATGAGCGCTACCGCATTCAGCGACATCCTCCGCCGCGAGCTCGAAGGCATGCGGCAACTCGGGGCGTTGCTGGCCGAGGAGTTCACCGCCTTGGGCAGCGGCGACAGCGAGGCACTTGAGCGCGCCGGCGTGCGCAAGGCTGAGCTGCTCGACCGCATGCAAAAGCAGGCCGCCGAACGGGGAGCGGCGCTGCAGGCGGCCGGCGTCGGCGCCTCGCGCGAGGCCATCGAAGCCTGGCTCGCCGCCTCTGGCGACGGACTCAAGGTGTGGCGCGAACTGCTCGGACACACGCGCGAGGTGCAGAGCCAGCAACAGGCGAACCATGCACTGCTCGAGGGGCTGATGCGCCACAACCAGAAAGCCCTCGACCTGCTGATCCAGCTCGCCAACCCGCAGCAGACCTATCAGGCCGATGGCAGCACCAGCGGTGGATTCGCTGCCCGTAGCCGCGGCAGCGCCTGAGCGCGGTACCGACCCGACCTACTCGCCGACCCCGGCCGGCATGGCGCGGCGGCGGCGGTCCATGAGTTCGAGGATGAGCGGCGTGAGGATGAGCTGCATGGCGAAGCCCATCTTGCCGCCCGGAACGACGATGCAGTTGGGCCGCGTCATGAAGGAATTGGGGATCATGCTGAGCAGGTAAGGGAAGTTGATCCCCTTGGGGTTGCGGAAGCGGATCACCACGAAGCTCTCGTCTAGCGTCGGGATGTCGCGCGCCGAGAACGGATTGGAGGTATCGACCAGCGGCACCCGCTGAAAATTGATGTGCGTGCGCGAGAACTGCGGGCAGATGTGGTGCACGTAGTCGTGCATGCGGCGCAGGATGGCGTCGGTCACCGCTTCCATCGAGTAGCCGCGCTCCTTCATGTCGCGGTGGATCTTCTGGATCCACTCGAGGTTGACCACCGGCACCACGCCGATCAGCAGGTCGACCCATTTGGCCACATCCACGCCGTTGCCAACGAACCCGCCGTGCAGACCCTCGTAGAGCAGCAACTCGCTGCCGGGCGGCGTCGGGTACCAAGGGGTAAAGGCGCCGACCGGCACGCCGTGCTGCTCGGCTTCTTCGTCGTTGTGGATGTAGTGCCGGCGCTGGCAGACGCCGGTCTCCGCATACGTGCTGAAACAGCGTTCCAACTCGCCGAGCAGGTTGCCCTCGGGGCCGAAGTGGCTGATCGGCCGCTTGTTGCGGCTGAGTTGCTCGGCAATCGCCATCTGCATGTCACCACGGCCGAAGCGGTGGAAGCTGTCGCCCTCGAGGTGGATGGCGTTGATCTCCTCGCGCCGGCAAATGTGGTCGAAGGCGAGCTTGACCGTGCTGGTGCCGGCGCCGGAGGAGCCGGTGACGGCGATGATGGGGTGGCGGTGCGACATGGGAAGCGGATTATGGCGCAGAACGGCGCTGCGTCAGAACAAGTCGGTCTGCGGCGCGGCACCCGCACCGGCGCCGCGCGCCGGCGGTTCGAGACCCAGATGGCGGTAGGCCGCCGGCGCCGCCACCCGCCCACGTGGGGTGCGCTGCAAAAAGCCCTGCTGGATGAGGTAGGGCTCGACCACGTCCTCGAGCGTGTCGCGCTCCTCGCCGACCGCAGCGGCGAGGCTCTCCACCCCCACCGGGCCGCCGTCGAACCGTTGGATGATGGCGCGCAGCACGCGATGGTCCTGCACATCCAGCCCGGCGCGGTCGACCTCGAGCATGAGCAGCGCGGCATCGGCGGTGGCCACGTCGATGTGGCCGGCGGCGCGCACCTGCGCGTAGTCGCGGACGCGGCGCAGCAGGCGGTTGGCGATGCGCGGCGTGCCGCGCGAGCGGCGTGCCATCTCGAGCGCGCCGTCGGCGTCGATGCCGACCTCGAGCAGGCCGGCCGAGCGGGTGACGATGCGCGCGAGCTCTTCCGGCGTGTAGAACTCGAGCCGCGCGACGATGCCGAAACGGTCGCGCAACGGGTTGGTGAGCATGCCGGCGCGGGTGGTGGCGCCGACCAGCGTAAAGGGCGGCAGGTCGAGCTTGACCGAGCGTGCCGCCGGCCCCTCGCCGATCATGATGTCGATCTGGTAGTCCTCGAGCGCCGGGTAAAGCACCTCCTCGACCACCGGGCTCAGGCGATGGATCTCGTCAATGAAGAGCACATCGTGCGGCTCGAGGTTGGTCAGCAGCGCGGCGAGGTCGCCGGCGCGCTCCAACACCGGCCCCGAGGTCTGGCGCAGGCCCACGCCCATCTCGCGGGCGATGATGTGCGCCAGCGTGGTCTTGCCGAGCCCTGGCGGGCCGTAGAGCAGCACGTGGTCGAGCGCTTCGCGGCGCTGGCGGGCGGCCTCGACGAACAGCGAGATCTGCCCGCGCGCCTTCTCCTGCCCGACGTACTCCGACAGGTCGCGCGGCCGCAACGCGCGCTCCATGGCGTCCTCCTGCGGGCTGGCGGTGCGAGCGGCTACGAGGCGGTCATTCTCGATCATGGCGCAAGAGTATCCCAGCGGGGCGCCTGCCGCGGCGAAGATGGGCCGTCGGGGGCTGGCGGGCGCAGCGCGATGTCGCCACCCTGCGCCAGCAGTTCCGCGAAGAAGGGCGACGGCCGGCGGCGGTCGCCGACCACATACACGCGGTGGCGCGCCCGGGTCAGCGCCACGTAGAACAGGCGCCGCTCCTCGGCGTGCGGAAACGCCTCGACCACGCCGAGGAAGCCGGCCAGCAGAGGGTCGTCGGGGCGCTCCACCGGGAAGGGCTGACGGCCGCCGCGCACACCGAGCACCACGGCGTAATCGGCGGTGGCGCCCTTGGCGCGGTGGATGGTGCTGTAGCGCCAGCGCGCCTGCGGGTAATGCGCGGCCAGCCAGTCGAGCCGGGCCTGCGCCTCGAGGGCGCGGTAGCGGCCGAGGATGAGGATGTCGGGTGGGGCCTGTGCGGGACTGACGGGATTGGCCGGCGTGGGGGCGGCGGGGGCAGCGGCGGCTGGCGCGGGATTGGCC
>VEQZ01000050.1 GCA_018882975.1 Rhodocyclaceae bacterium
GGTGGAGGGCTTGCGGGCGGACATGGCCGAACTTTTCGGCCGCGTCCTCGTCCGAAAACCGGAGGCCTCGCGCGGACGCAGCGCGGAAGTCTTTCTGCTCGGTGGCGGGTTGCGCGAAACGGTCACACGCGGCTCAGCGGAATCGCCTTAGAATGGACCGTGCGGTAGTGTGCACGCGGTTTCGTCCGCAGCATCTGGCGGTGTGCCGGCCGTGGCGTGGCAAACCGGCGATACGGCGGTCCGGCAATGGCCCGCTGACAGAGGCAGACTCATAACAGGCAGTCCAACAGACCAGGGCATACCCAACTTGAACAACGTCGCTCGCAACATCATCGTCTGGCTGGTCATCGCGTTGGTGATGATGGCCGTCTTCAACCAGTTCGGTGACCGCCGCGCTGCGCAGTCGCAGGTCGAGTACTCGCAGTTCATCGAGGAAGTGAAGTCCGGTCGGGTTGCCAAGGTGACCATCGAGGGCCATGTCATTCGCGGCATGCGCAGCGACCAGACGCCTTTCATCACCTATGCGCCGACCGACCCGTGGATGGTCTCCGACCTGCTCAAGGCCGGCGTCAAGGTCGAAGCCAAGCCTGAGGAGGAACCGTCCTTCCTGATGAGCCTGTTCGTCTCCTGGTTTCCCATGCTGCTGCTGGTCGGCGTGTGGGTCTTCTTCATGCGCCAGATGCAGGGTGGTGGCCGCGGTGGCGCCTTCAGTTTCGGCAAGAGTCGCGCGCGCCTGCTCGACGAATCGACCAACCAGATTACCTTTGCCGACGTCGCCGGCTGCGAGGAAGCCAAGGAGGAGGTCGCCGAGCTGGTCGACTTTTTGCGTGACCCCTCGCGCTTCCAGAAACTCGGCGGGCGCATCCCGCGCGGCGTGTTGATGGTCGGCTCGCCGGGTACGGGCAAGACGCTGCTGGCCAAGGCCATCGCCGGCGAAGCCAAGGTGCCGTTTTTCAGCATCTCCGGTTCCGATTTCGTTGAGATGTTCGTCGGCGTGGGCGCGGCGCGTGTGCGCGACATGTTCGAGACCGCCAAGAAGCAGTCGCCCTGCATCGTTTTCATCGACGAGATCGATGCGGTCGGCCGCCAGCGTGGCGCCGGCCTCGGCGGCGGCAACGACGAGCGCGAGCAGACGCTCAACCAGTTGCTGGTCGAGATGGACGGCTTTGAGGCCAACTCCGGCATCATCGTGATCGCCGCCACCAACCGGCCCGATGTGCTGGACCCGGCGCTGCTGCGCCCGGGTCGCTTCGACCGACAGGTGGTGGTGCCGCTGCCGGACATCCGTGGCCGCGAGCAGATCCTCAACGTGCACATGCGCAAGGTGCCGATCGCACCGGACGTCAAGCCGGAGATTCTCGCCCGTGGCACGCCCGGCTTCTCGGGCGCCGACCTGGCCAATCTGGTTAACGAGGCCGCGCTGTTCGCTGCGCGCGGCAACAAGCGTCTGGTCGACATGGACGACTTCGAGCGCGCCAAGGACAAGATCATGATGGGCGCCGAGCGCCGCTCCATGGTCATGCCGGAGCATGAGCGCAAGAACACTGCCTACCACGAGTCCGGCCATGCCATCGTCGCGCGCTTGCTGCCCAAGACCGACCCGGTGCACAAGGTCACCATCATTCCGCGCGGCCGGGCCTTGGGTGTAACCATGCAGCTGCCGCAGGAAGACCGCTACAGCATGGAGCGCGCGCAGATCCTCGAGAACATCGCCGTGCTGTTCGGCGGGCGCATCGCCGAGGAGTTGTTTATGGAGCAGATGACCACTGGCGCCAGCAACGACTTCCAGCGTGCCACCGACATGGCCCGCCGCATGGTCACCGAGTGGGGAATGAGTGATGCGCTCGGGCCGATGGTCTACGCCGAGAACGAGCAGGAGGTGTTCCTCGGCCGCTCGGTCACCAGCACCAAGAACGTCTCCGAGGCCACCCAGCAGAAGGTCGATGCCGAAGTGCGCCGTATCATCGACCAGCAGTACGCGCTGGCGCGTCGCCTCCTCGACGAGAATCGCGACAAGGTGCATGCCATGGCCAATGCCCTGCTCGAGTGGGAGACCATCGACGCCGACCAAGTCAACGACATCATGGCCGGTCGACCGCCGCGCACTCCCAAGCCGACCGCCGCGGCCAAGCCACCGGCCTCGGGCGGCGGCGGTTCGGCCGCACCGGTGACCCCCAGCGAGTCGCCGGCCTGAGGCCGACCCTGCGCCATCCGAAAAGGCCCGCCACGCGGGCTTTTTCGTTTTGAAAGCCCGCCTGCCCGCTGCCGGTTTTTGTCACAATCCCGCCATGATGACGTGTCCCGACAGCCCGCTGCCTTCGCCCCTGCCCTGCGGGCGCTACCGCCTCGACCTTGCGCGGCCGCTCATCATGGGCATCATCAACGTTACGCCGGACTCGTTCTCCGACGGCGGCCTGCTCGCCGACACGGCCGCAGCCGTGGCGCATGGCCTCGCCCTGATCGAAGCCGGCGCCGATATCCTCGACATTGGCGGCGAATCGACGCGTCCCGGTGCCCAGCCGGTGCCGCTGGACGAGGAACTGCGCCGCGTGTTGCCGGTGGTCGAGGCGCTGGCCGGGGAGGGGGTGCCGCTCTCCATCGACACCTACAAGCCGGAGGTGATGTTCGCCGCGGTGTCGGCCGGCGCCAGCCTGATCAACGACGTCTTCGCGCTGCAGCAGCCGGGCGCGCTGGAGGCGGCCGCCGCCACCGACGCGGCGGTCTGCCTGATGCACATGCAGGGCACGCCGCAGACCATGCAGGCCGACCCGAGTTATGGGGATGTGGTGGCCGAGGTCACCACCTTCCTCAAGGCGCGCATCGCCGCCTGCGAGGCGGCCGGGATCGCCCGCGAGCGCATCGTCGTCGATCCGGGCTTTGGTTTTGGCAAGACCACGGCGCACAACATCGCCTTGCTGCGCGGTCTTGGCGACATCGTGCGCGGCACCGGCCGGCCGCTGCTGGCCGGCCTCTCGCGCAAGTCGGTGCTGGGCCGCATCACCACCCGTGACGACCCCGCCGACCGGGTTGCGGCGAGCGTGGCCAGCGCGCTGGTGGCGGTGCAGAACGGTGCACGCGTGCTGCGCGTGCATGACGTACCCGCCACGCTCGACATGGTCCGCGTCTGGCAGGCGCTCGAGGCGGCATGAGCCGGCGCTGGTTCGGCACCGACGGCATCCGCGGGCGCGTCGGCGAGGCGCCGATGACGCCCGATTTCGTCATGCGACTGGGGCACGCCTTCGGCGCCGAGTTGCAGCACGCCGCGTGCGGCGCGCGTCCCGCTGTGCTGATCGGCAAGGACACCCGCATCTCCGGCTACCTGCTGGAGTCGGCGCTGGAGGCCGGGCTCGCGGCGGCCGGGGTCGACTCGCATCTGGTCGGGCCGCTGCCCACACCCGGCGTGGCCTATCTCACCCGGGCGCTGCGACTGTCGGCAGGCATCGTCATCTCGGCCTCGCACAACCCCTACCCCGACAATGGCATCAAGTTCTTCTCGGCCTCCGGCGAGAAGCTGCCGGATGATTTCGAGGCACGTATCGAGGCGCGCCTGGATGGGCCACTGGCGTGCCGCCCGGCCGGCGAGCTGGGTCGGGCCTACCGTGTCGGTGATGCGGCCGGCCGCTACATCGAGTTCTGCAAGAGCACCTTCCCGGCGCACTTGGACCTGCGCGGGCTCAAACTGGTGGTCGATTGCGCCCACGGCGCGGCATACCACATCGCGCCGCATGTGTTCCATGAACTCGGCGCCGAGGTGGTGCCGCTCGCCAACCAGCCCGATGGCCTCAACATCAACGCCGCTTGCGGCGCCACCCACCCGGAATCGCTCGCCGCCGCGGTGCTGGCCCACGGTGCCACCGCCGGCATCGCGCTCGACGGCGACGCCGACCGCCTGATCATGGCCGATGCCAGTGGCCGCATGGTCGATGGCGACCAACTGCTCTACGCCATTGTCCGTCAGCGCCACGCGGTGGCGCCGGTGGCGGGGGTGGCCGGCACGCTGATGAGCAACCTCGGGCTGGAACAGGCGCTCGGCCGCTTGGGCGTCCCCCTCGGCCGCGCCGCGGTGGGCGACCGCCATGTGCTGGAGATGCTGCGCGAGCGCGGCTGGCTCTACGGCGGCGAGTCCAGTGGCCACATCATCTGCCTCGACCGGCACACCACGGGTGACGGCCTGGTGAGCGCCCTGCAGGTGCTTGCAGCCATGGTGGCCGGCGGCGCGTCGCTGGCGGATCTGGTGGGCGACATGCCGCGCTGTCCGCAGGTGCTGCGCAGCGTGCGTCTGCGGCCGGGCTTCGACTGGCGCGCCCACGTGCCGCTGCAGGCCGCCATGCGTGCTGCCGAGTCGACGCTGGCCGGTCGCGGGCGCCTGCTGGTACGGCCATCCGGCACCGAGCCGCTGTTGCGGGTCATGGTCGAGGCCGACGATGGTGATCTGGCGCAGGCCATGGTCGATCGGGTGGTGGACGCGATCCCGCAGTCAGGCTGAAGTGTGTTGACCGGCAGTCCTGCTGATGTCATAAAAATGTCACCGGCTGTCCATACCATTGCGCCCGTAAGCCACCCACCGGAGCCTCCGAATGAAGTACGCCCGTCTCGGTATCGCCATCGCTGCTGCCTTTGCTTCCTTGTCCTCCGCCAGCGCGCTCGCCAACACTGTCAAGATCGACGGCTCGAGCACCGTTTTCCCGATCACCGAAGTCCTTGCCGAAGATTTCAGCCGTGCCAACAAGGGGAAGATGAAGGTCACGGTCGGCATTTCCGGGACCGGTGGCGGCTTCAAGAAGTTCTGCCGCGGCGAACTTGACATCGCCGATGCGTCGCGACCGATCCGCAAGACCGAAATGGAAGATTGCAAGAAGGTCGGCATCCAGTTCATCGAAGTGCCGGTTGCGCAGGATGCGCTGACCGTGGTGATCAACCCCAAGAACACCTGGGCAACCACCTTGTCCGTCGATGACCTCAAGAAGATGTGGTCGCCGGATGCGCAGGGCAAGGTCAAGAGCTGGAAGCAGGTGAATGCCGCCTTCCCTGACACCCCGCTCGCCTTGTATGGTCCGGGTGCTGACTCGGGCACCTTCGATTACTTCACCGAAGCCATCAATGGCAAGGCCAAGGCCAGCCGCGGAGATTTCACCGCTTCGGAAGACGACAACGTTCTGGTGCAGGGTGTGCAGCGCGATGTCGGCGGCCTGGGTTACTTCGGCTACGCGTACTATTACGAAAACAAGGACAAGCTGACTGCTGTGGCGATCGCGCCGAAGGCAGGTGCCAAGGGTGTTCTGCCGGCAGAAGAGACCGTGCTCAACGGCACCTACACCCCCTTGGCACGCCCCCTGTTTATCTACGTCAACGTCAAATCGCTTGAGCGCCCTGAAGTGAATGCTTTTCTTGACTACGCCATGAAGAACTTCGCGGCTGCTGCCAAGGAGACCAAGTACGTGGCGCTGAAGCCGGCCGCCTACGAAGTCGGCAAGGGCCGTATCGCCGGCAAGAAGCTGGGCACGGTGTTCGGCGGCGGTGGCGACACCAACGTCACTATGGATTTTGTTCTGGATGACAAGAACCTCAAGAACTGAGGCAGCATCCTCCCGGGGCAGCGGCTGTTCGATCGGCTGCGCCCCGGCTCTTCGGTACAACGCGGGTGGTTTGTGCCGTCCGATTGAGAGTAACCCATGTCGAGTGCCGAGTTGACTGCAAACCTTGGTAGCACGCCCAACAGCGCTGTCCTGCAGGCCATGGCCGCGGCCAAGCGCCGCAGGCTGATCAAGGAAAAGGTCATCGAGCTGATCCTGCTTTCGGCGGCAAGCGTATCCATCGTCACCACCCTGGGCATTCTTTATGTGCTCATTTCCGAGACCATGGTTTTTTTCAGCGAGGTTTCGTTCGCCCAGTTTTTTCTCGATACGCAGTGGACGCCGCTGTTTGAAGACAAGCACTTTGGGATCTGGGTATTGTTGTCCGGCACGTTGACGAGCTCCTTGGTCGCATTGTCGGTAGCCATTCCGCTAGGCACCATCATCGCCATCTTCGTGTCGGAGTTCGCTACTCCCGTGGTGCGCGAGATCGTAAAGCCGGTCTTGGAATTGCTGAGTGGCGTACCGACCATCGTGTTCGGCTACTTCGCGCTGCTGTTCGTCACCCCGCTACTGCAGCATATCCTGCCCGGGCTCCCGGGCTTTAATTTGCTGAGCGCTGGTCTCGTGATGGGCGTCATGATCATCCCCTACATCAGCTCGATCGCCGAGGATGCGATGCGCGCGGTGCCGATGAGTCTGCGCGAGGCCAGCTACGCGATGGGTGCCACGCGCTTGCAAACTTCGGTTCGGGTGGTTTTCCCGGCGGCATTCTCTGGCGTAGCGGCGGCATACATCCTTGGCATCTCGCGCGCCGTCGGTGAGACCATGATTCTTGCAGTGGCGGCCGGTTCTCAACCCAATCTCACGCTCAATCCGATGGAGACGGCGGCTACCGTCACCAGTTTCATTGCGGCGGTGGCTCAGGGCGACCTACCCCACGGCTCGATCGAGTATCAGACGATTTTCGCAGCCGGTCTGTCGCTGTTCGTCGTCACACTTGTCTTCAACCTGATCGGCATGCGACTGCGTGCACGCTATCGCGAGGCTTATTGATGAGCTCCAACCCCCACGCGCCTGCCGTTGAGGACGTCCGTTCCCTGATTCGGGCGCACAAGCGTTGGGATACTGCGTTTGCTGCGCTGGGCCTGTTTTGCATGCTTTTCGGCATCGTCGTGCTGTTCGCGTTGGTGGGCGAGATGCTCCGCACCGGTTTGCCGCGTCTGGAACTCTCCTTTTTTACCGAGTTTCCCAGCCGCCGCGCCTCGCAGGCCGGGGTTTTGTCGGCGCTGGTGGGATCGTTCTACGTGATGCTGGTGACAGCCTTGGTGGCCATTCCGATTGGCGTGGCGGCGGGCGTTTATCTTGAGGAATATGCGCCCAAGAACGCCTTCACCAACTTTATCGAACTCAACATCAGCAATCTTGCCGCGGTGCCGTCAATCATCTACGGCCTGCTCGGCTTGGGCTTGTTCGTGTACACCTTCGGGCTCGGCCATAGCATTCTTTCAGCCGGGCTGACACTCGCCCTCCTGATCCTGCCGGTCATCATCGTGGCCACGCGAGAGTCCATCCGCGGCATCCCGCAGTGGGTACGCGAGGCCGCATATGGCTGCGGCGCTACACGCTGGCAAGTGGTCAGCGACCACATCCTTCCGTACTCGTTGCCCGGTACGCTGACCGGGGTCATCATCGGTTTAGCCCGCGCCATCGGCGAGAGCGCCCCGCTGATCGTGGTCGGCGCGGTAACTTTCATCGCGTCGCTGCCACCGGTACCGTTTGTGGAAGGGTCGCTTGCTGAAACGCTCTTGTCCGACTTCACCGTCATGCCGATCCAGATGTTCAACTGGACGTCGCGACCCGAGGCTGCGTTTCAAGTCAATGCTGCGGCTGCAGGGGTGGTGCTGATCGCCCTCACCTTGGGCATGAACGGCGTGGCCATCTGGCTGCGTTACCGCTTGCGCAAAGCCATCAAGTGGTAGAGGTCTAGCCTCTCGGCGGTTGGCTCGAATCCCCCACCAGGAATCATCATGTCTGCCTCAGTGCACGAAAACTTCAGCGTCGCCGATATCCCGCTCAAGGCGTCCGCGCGTGATTTCAACTTCTATTACGGCAACTTCCACGCCATCAAGCAGGTCAACCTGCCTGTTTTCGACAAGAAGGTGACGGCGCTGATCGGCCCTTCGGGTTGCGGCAAAAGCACGCTGTTGCGCTCCTTCAACCGCATGCACGACTTGTACGCGGGGAACCGATATGAGGGCCGCATCGACTTGTTGCCCGACAACATCAACCTGCTCGACCGCGACGTTGACCCGATCGAGGTCCGGATGCGCGTCTCGATGGTGTTTCAAAAGCCGAACCCCTTCCCCAAGAGCATTTACGAGAACGTCGCCTACGGCTTGCGTGTCCGCGGCGAGAAGAACCGTACGGTGATCGACGACCGCGTCGAACAGGCGCTCAAAGGTGCTGCCCTCTGGGGGGAGGTCAGCAAGCGCCTGCAGGAAAGCGCCTTTGCGTTGTCTGGCGGGCAGCAGCAGCGTTTGTGCATAGCCCGCGCGCTTGCCACCGACCCGGAGATCCTGCTTTTTGACGAGCCGACCTCGGCGCTCGACCCAATTGCCACGGCCAGCATCGAGGACCTCATCAACGAGTTGCGTACCCGATTGACCATCTTGATCGTCACCCACAACATGCAACAGGCGGCGCGTGTCTCCGATTACACGGCTTACATGTTCCTTGGCGAACTGATCGAGTTTGATGTCACCGACAACATCTTCCTTCGTCCGAAGAAGAAGCAGACCGAGGACTACATCACGGGTCGTTTCGGCTGACGCGACGCCGCGCAGGACCCTGCAATTCTTCGGCCCTGGTGTTCTGCCGGGGGTGGTATTGGTCGCGCGGATGGTGCGTTGCATCATGTTGTTTGACCGGCACTTCGCCGCCCCGTAGTATCCGCGCCTTCCCAACACCCCCCGTCGGCCGAACATGCGCTGGGTTGTAGGCAATTGGAAGATGCTCCGGGCGCAGCCTTCAGTCGATGGCTGGCTGCGCGAGGTCGCTGCGGCGCGCCCGCGTGCCGCTGTGGGGGCGGCCGTGGCGGTGCCGGCGCCCTACCTGTTCCGTGCGGCCAAGGCGTTGGCCGGATCCACCCTGCTGTGGGGCGCGCAGGACGTGAGCTGGGACGAGGAGGGCGCGCACACCGGCGAGGTATCGGCCAGCATGCTGGCCGAGGCCGGTGCCGGCCTGTGCATCGTCGGTCACTCGGAGCGCCGCCTGCGCTTCCACGAGACCGACGCGCAGGTCGCCGCCAAGGCGCTGCGACTCGTGTCTGCCGGCATTCGGCCGCTGGTGTGTGTCGGTGAACTGGCTGTGGAGCGCCGCGACGGGCGCGCCGAGGCCGTGGTCGCAGCGCAGGTCGACGCGCTGCTGGTCGGCCTCAAGGGCGAGACGGCCGGGCTGATGCTCGCTTACGAGCCGATCTGGGCGATCGGCACCGGCGTTGCTGCCTCGCCGCAGGACGCCGAGGCCATGCACGCGGTGATCCGTGCGCGCCTCGGCCCACTCGCCGGCAAGGTGCCGGTGCTGTACGGCGGCAGCGTTTCTGCGGACAATGCTGGTGAATTCATGGCCGTGCGCAATGTCGACGGCGTGCTGGTGGGCGGCGGTTCGCTGCGCGCCGGGTCTTTCCTTGCCATCTGCGACGCAGCCGAGCGCTGCGCGGGAGTCTGAAATTTCATGGAAATCGTGCTTCAGGTCGTTCACGTCATCGCCGTCATCGCCATCATCGCGCTGGTGCTTCTGCAGCAGGGCAAGGGCGCCGATGCCGGCGCAGCCTTTGGTGGCGGCAATTCCGCGGGCCTGTTCGGGGCGTCGGGCTCCGCCAACTTCCTCAGCCGCGCCACGGCGATTGCCGCGACCGTTTTCTTTTGCACCAGCCTGGCGCTGACCTGGATGTCCAATCGAACCGCTCGCTCCGCAGGTGTCGTAGAATCCGCTCCCACGGTTCCGGCAGCGCCTGCTGGCGGCGCCGCGGAGCAGGTCCCGTCGGCTCCGGCGGGTGAAGTACCCAAGTGATCCTCGAGTCTGGTTTTACCGGGGTTGCCGGCGGTTCCGGCGAGCACGTGCCGACGTGGTGAAATTGGTAGACACGCTATCTTGAGGGGGTAGTGGCGAAAGCTGTGCGAGTTCGAGTCTCGCCGTCGGCACCATCAGCCTGCTTGAAGTAATATGTATGCGTTCTAAAATAACAACAGGCCGACCTCAAAGCATTCCATGCTAGAGCAATACTTTCCAGTACTGCTTTTCCTCGCGGTCGGCCTTCTGGTCGGTGTTGGGCCCATCCTCCTCGGTCGGCTCGTCTCGCCGAACAGGCCCAGCGCCGAGAAGCTTTCCCCCTACGAGTGCGGCTTCGAGGCTTTCGAGGATGCGCGCATGAAATTCGACGTGCGCTACTACCTCGTCGCCATCCTGTTCATTCTGTTCGACCTCGAGATCGCGTTTCTCGTGCCTTGGGCGGTAGTGTTCGACGACCTCGGTCTGTACGGTTTCATCGCAATGTCAGTTTTCCTCGGCATCCTTGTCGTCGGCTTCGTCTACGAGTGGATGAAGGGTGCGCTGGAATGGGAGTGAGGCCGTGAGCATCGAAGGCATTCTCGAAAAGGGCTTCGTCACCACCTCGGCTGACACCCTCATTAACTACATGCGCACAGGCTCGCTGTGGCCCATGACCTTTGGCCTGGCCTGCTGCGCTGTGGAGATGATGCACGCCGGCGCCAGCCGCTACGACCTCGACCGCTTTGGCATCGTGTTTCGGCCGAGCCCGCGGCAGTCGGATGTGATGATCGTCGCCGGCACCCTGTGCAACAAGATGGCGCCGGCCCTGCGCAAGGTCTACGACCAGATGGCCGAGCCGCGCTGGGTGATCAGCATGGGGTCCTGCGCCAACGGGGGCGGCTACTACCACTACAGCTACTCGGTGGTGCGCGGTTGCGACCGCATCGTGCCAGTGGACATCTACGTGCCGGGCTGCCCGCCCACGGCGGAGGCGCTGCTGTACGGGATCATCCAGTTGCAGAACAAGATCAAGCGCACGTCGACCATCGCCCGCTGAGTGACCGCACCATCATGACCGACGCCCGCCAGCGATTCATCGCCACCCTGACCGAGGCGCTCGGTGCGCGCGTGCTCGAAGCGGGCTGGCACGCCGACATGGCGTGCATCCACCTCGACCCCGAGGGGCTGCAGAAGAGTCTGCGTACCCTGCGTGACCACGCCGCGCTGCGCTTCGACCAGCTCACCGACCTTGCCGGGCTGGACTTTTCGGCTTGGCCGCGCGAGCGGCGCAGTGCGCGTCGTTTTGGCGTGGTATTGCATCTGCTGTCGGTGGCGCGCAACCAACGCCTGCGTGTGCATGTCGAGGTGCCTGATGACGATCTGCCGGCGATCGCCACGGCATCCGATGTCTGGCCGGCCGCCAACTGGTTCGAACGCGAGGCCTTCGACCTTTACGGCATCCTGTTCGAGGGCCACCCCGACCTGCGCCGGATCCTCACCGACTACGGATTCGTCGGCCACCCGTTCCGCAAGGACTTCCCGATCAGCGGACACGTCGAGATGCGTTACGACCCGGAGAAGCGCCGCGTGGTCTACCAGCCGGTGTCGATCGAGCCGCGCGAGATCGTGCCGCGCGTGATCCGCGAGGAAGGCTACGGCACCGAACACCTCGGGATCGAACGCTGACATGGCCGAGCTGCGTAATTACACGATGAATTTTGGCTCCCGCCGGCCTTCGGCCTTAACCGGCTGTCGCCGGTTAGCGTCCGCCGAAGTTAATCGTGGGGCGTGGCTCGCCTCCGGAGTGGCCCAGCATGGCTGAGCTGCGTAATTACACGATGAATTTTGGCCCGCAGCATCCGGCTGCGCATGGCGTGCTGCGCCTCGTGCTGGAACTCGACGGCGAGGTCATCGTGCGTGCGGATCCGCACATTGGTCTGCTGCATCGCGCCACCGAGAAGCTCGCCGAGACGCGCACCTTCATCCAGTCGGTGCCGTACATGGACCGGCTCGACTACGTCTCGATGATGTGCAATGAGCACGCCTATGTCATGGCCATCGAGAAGCTCCTCGGTGTCGAGGTGCCGGAGCGGGCGCAGTACATCCGCGTGATGTTCGACGAGATCACGCGCGTCCTGAACCACCTGCTTTGGATCGGTGCCCACGCGCTCGACGTCGGCGCCATGACCGTCTTCCTCTACGCCTTCCGTGAGCGCGAAGACCTGATGGATTGCTACGAGGCGGTCTCGGGTGCGCGCCTGCACGCGGCCTACTACCGTCCGGGCGGGGTGTACCGCGACCTGCCGGCGCAGATGCCGCAGTACACGCCGTCGAAGTGGCACAACGCCACCGACGTGGCGAAGATGAACGCCAACCGCGGCGGTTCGCTGCTCGACTTCATTCAGGACTTCACCGAGCGCTTCCCGGCTTGTGTGGACGAGTACGAGACGCTGCTCACCGACAACCGCATCTGGAAGCAACGCACCGTCGGCATCGGCGTGGTCGACCCCGACCGTGCCGTGGCGTTGGGCTTCACCGGCCCGATGCTGCGCGGCTCGGGTGTGGCTTGGGACCTGCGCAAGAAGCAGCCCTACGAAGTCTATGACCGGCTCGATTTCGACATCCCGGTGGGCGTCAACGGCGACTGCTACGACCGTTACCTGGTGCGTGTCGAAGAAATGCGCCAGTCCAACCGCATCATCCGACAGTGCGTGGACTGGTTGCGCGCCAACCCCGGCCCGGTGATCGTCGGCGACCACAAGATCGCGCCGCCGCAGCGCGAGGCCATGAAGTCGAACATGGAAGAGCTGATCCACCACTTCAAGCTTTTCACCGAGGGCATGCACGTGCCGGCCGGGGAGGCCTACGCCGCCGTGGAACACCCCAAGGGCGAGTTCGGCATCTACCTGCTGGCCGACGGCGCCAACAAGCCCTACCGGCTCAAGATCCGCGCGCCCGGCTACCCGCACCTGGCAGCGCTCGACGAGATGACGCGTGGCCACATGATCGCCGACGTGGTCGCCATCATCGGCACGCAGGACATCGTCTTCGGGGAGATCGACCGGTGAGTGCCGTGTTGTCCGACGCCACCCGCGCGCGCTTCGACCGCGAGGTCGCCAAGTACCCGGCCGACCAGCGCCGCTCGGCGGTCATCGCCTGTCTCGCCATCATTCAGGACGAGCAGGGTTGGGTGAGCCGCGAGAGCGAGCAACTGGTGGCCGACTACCTTGGCATCCCGCCGATCGCGGTGTACGAGGTGACGACCTTCTACAACATGTTCAACCAGCAGCCGGTCGGGCGTTTCAAGTTCAACGTCTGCACCAACCTGCCGTGCCGTCTGCGCGATGGTCAGAGCGCGCTTGACCACCTGTGTCACAAGCTCGGCGTGGAGGCGGGCGGCACCACGGCGGACGGGCTGTTCACCGTGCAGCCGAGCGAGTGCCTCGGTGCCTGTGCCGACGCGCCGGTGCTGCTGGTCAACGACCGCACCATGTGCAGTTTCATGAGCAAAGAGAGACTCGACCAGATGATCGACGGCCTGCGCACGGCCGCGGCAGGGGAGACCCAATGAGCGCGCGCGACGTTTTGGCGCAGTTCGTCGCCACCGGTAGCGAGACCTGTTTCCACGGCCGCCACATCGACCCGCAGATCTACGCCGGACTCGACGGCCGCAACTGGCACCTCAAGGATTACGAGGCGCGCGGCGGCTATGCGGCGCTGCGCAAGATCCTTGGCAAGGACGGCGGCCCCGGCATGACGCAGGACGAAGTCATCGCCCAGGTCAAGGAGTCGGCGCTGCGCGGGCGCGGCGGAGCCGGCTTCCCGACCGGCCTCAAGTGGAGCTTCATGCCACGCCAGAGCCCGGTGCAAAAGTACCTCGCATGCAATTCGGACGAGGGCGAGCCGGGCACCTGCAAGGACCGCGACATCCTCGAGTTCAACCCGCATATCGTCATCGAGGGCATGGCCATCGCCGCCTATGCCATGGGCATCACGGTTGGCTACAACTACATCCACGGCGAGATCTTCCAGACCTACGAGCGTTTTGAAGAGGCGCTGGAGGAGGCGCGCGCCGCCGGCTATCTGGGTGACAACATCCTCGGCAGCAGCTTTTCCTTCCAGCTCCACGCCTGCCATGGCTTCGGCGCCTACATCTGTGGCGAGGAGACGGCGCTGCTCGAGTCGGTCGAGGGCAAGAAGGGCCAGCCGCGCTTCAAGCCGCCGTTCCCGGCGAGCTTCGGCCTGTATGGCAAGCCGACCACCATCAACAACACCGAGACCTTTGCCGCGGTGCCGTGGATCATCCTGCACGGCGGGCGGGCCTACCTCGAGGCGGGCAAGCCCAATAATGGCGGCACGAAGATCTTTTCGGTCAGCGGCGATGTCGAGTTGCCGGGCAACTACGAGGTGCCGATGGGCACGCCGTTTGCCAAGCTGCTGGAACTCGCTGGCGGCGTGCGCAAGGGCCGGCAGTTGAAGGCGGTCATTCCGGGCGGCTCGTCGGCGCCGGTGCTCACGGCCGAGCTGATGATGGGCTGCACCATGGACTACGACTCGATCTCCAAGGCCGGCTCGATGCTCGGCTCGGGGGCGGTGATCGTAATGGACGACAGCCGTTGCATGGTCGACTCGCTGCTGCGCCTCTCTTACTTCTACACCCATGAGTCCTGCGGCCAGTGCACGCCCTGCCGCGAAGGCACCGGCTGGCTCTACAAGATGCTGCTGCGCATCGAGCACGGCCAGGGCCGCGCCGAGGACATCGATGTGCTGGACGATGTGGCGCAGAACATCATGGGCCGCACCATCTGCGCCTTGGGCGACGCCGCGGCGATGCCGGTGCGCAGCTTCATCAAGCACTTCCGCCACGAGTTCGAGCACCATATCCGCACCGGCACGTGCATCGTCGGCACCACGGGCGGTGCCGCCGCGCGCAAACTCGCCGCGCAGAAGGTCGGGGACCGCGTATGAGCACGGCCCAAGTCAACCCCGCGCCGGTCGTGAACACGGTCCAGATCGAACTCGACGGCCAAGCCATCGAGGTTCCGGTCAACTCGACCATCATGGACGCGGCCAACAAGGCCGGCGTCTACATCCCGCACTTCTGCTACCACCGCAAGCTCTCCATCGCCGCCAACTGCCGCATGTGTCTGGTCGAGGTGGAGAAGTCGCCCAAGCCGCTGCCGGCCTGCGCCAGCCCGGTGACGCAGGGCATGAAGGTGTTCACCAAGAGCCCGGCCGCGGTGCGCGCGCAAAAGGGGGTGATGGAGTTCCTGCTCATCAACCATCCGCTCGACTGCCCGATTTGCGACCAAGGCGGCGAATGCCAGTTGCAGGACTTGGCGGTGGGCTACGGCAGCACCGCCTCGCGCTACCAGGAACAGAAGCGTGTGGTTCTCAACAAGAACCTCGGCCCGCTGATCTCCACCGACATGACGCGTTGCATTCACTGCACGCGCTGCGTGCGCTTCGGCGAGGAGATCGCTGGCAAGATGGAACTGGGCATGGCCCACCGCGGCGAGCATTGCGAGATCATGCCCTTCATCGAGCGCACCGTGGACAGCGAGCTCTCCGGCAACATGATCGACGTCTGCCCGGTCGGCGCGCTCACCTCCAAGCCGTTCCGCTACGCCGCCCGCACCTGGGAGCTGGGTAAGCGCAAGTCGATCGCGCCGCACGATTCGCTCGGCAGCCACGTCACCGTGCAGGTCAAGCAGGACCGCGTCTTGCGCGTCACGCCGCTGGAGAACGAGGCGGTGAACGAATGCTGGCTTTCGGACCGCGACCGCTTCAGCTACGAGGCGCTCGACAGCGACGACCGCCTGCTGTGCCCGATGGTGCGCGAGGGCGAGACTTGGGTGCAGGCCACCTGGGAGCAGGCGCTGGCGCGCGCCGTGGCCGGCTTGCAGGCCGCAGGTTCCTCGACCGGCTGGCTGCTGAGCCCGAACACCACGCTCGAAGAGGGCCACCTGGCGGCGCGGCTGGCGCGTGGTACCGGCAGCGCCAACATCGACTTCCGGCTGCGCCAGAGCGACTTTGCCGCCGATGGCGTGGCCGCCGGCGCGCCCTGGCTGGGCATGCCGATCGCCGAGGTGCAGGGGCTCAAGGGCCTGCTCATCGTCGGCAGCAACCTGCGCAAGGACCATCCGCTGTTGGCCCATCGCGTTCGTGCCGCTGCCGGCCGCGGTGCCGCCATCCATACACTTGGCGCCTGGCGCGAGGAGCTGCTGTGCCCGGTGGCCGGCCAAGCGATGCTGCCGCCATCGCAATGGGAAACGGCGCTGGAAGGCGTGCTCGCTGCGGTCGAGGCCGAGCGCGCCGGGCGGGGCGGCCAGGGTGAGTACACCGGAATCGCCGCCGCGCTGTGCGTCGATGCGCCGCGCGCCGTGTGGCTCGGCAACGAGGCGGTGAACCACCCGCGCGCCAGCCGTTTGCGCTGGCTGGCGCAACGCATCTGCGAGGCCAGCGGTGCCATGCTGGGCACCACCGTCGAGGGCTCCAACGCCGTGGGTCTGGCCGCCGCCGGCGTGCTGCCCGGCACGCGCGGCAAGCACGCGCAGGCCATGCTGGCCAAGCCGCTCAAGGCCTTCATGCTGCTCAATGCCGAGCCTGGGCATGACTGTGCTGACGGTGGCGCAGCGCTGCGCGCCATGAAGGCAGCCGACACCGTGGTCTGCCTGACCACCCACAGGGATGGTGCCGCCGACTATGCCGATGTGCTGCTGCCGGTCGCCGCCTGGACCGAGACCGCCGGCACGCGTGTCAACTGCGAGGGCCGCGCGCAGGCCTTCGTTGGCGTGGTGCCGCCGGCAGGCGAGGCGAGGCCGGCCTGGAAGGTGCTGCGCGTGCTTGGCAACCTGCTCGGCCTCAAGGGCTTTGAGCAGGAGAGCATCGACGACGTGCGCCGCGACCTCGGCCTCGACGCCGAAAAGCTCGCTGCGGCGCTGGCCAACACGCTCACCGCCGAGCCGCAGACCGCTCCGCCCGAACTTGCCGGACTCGAGCGCGCCGGCTTCGTCATGCCGTACGGCGTCGATGCGCTGACGCGCCG
>VEQZ01000051.1 GCA_018882975.1 Rhodocyclaceae bacterium
GGTCGAGTCTAACCTTTGGCGGCAGGCAACTGGCGACGCATCCGCGGCCACCCGCTGACACCGCAGGGTGCCCGCTGATCGGCCCGCATGGCTCGGCGAGGCCTCATGGCTCGGCGCCGCAGGACGCGGTCTCCCATCCTCCCAAAGCGCCTACCGGGAGGAACAACATCAGCGGCTCGTCCGGTGTCGCGGCAAAACCGAACCGCTGGTAGAAACCCGCCGCCCGGTCATCCAGCGCATCGACGAAGAGACCGATGCCGCCGGCTTGGGCATGGATGTGCCTTGCCCGGGTCAGGGCATCGACCAGCAGCAGCGCGCCCAAGCCTCGGCCCTGCGCCGCTCGCTCGACCGCGAGTCGGCCCAGACGGACGCCGGGAATGCGCCGGGGGAGCTTTTTGCGCCAAGCATCCGGCAGGTGCCGGTTCTCCAGTTCGGCCAGCGTCAGCGCGTAGTAACCGAGGATATGCTCAGGCGCATCATCCGCAACGGCCACAAAAGTTCGCGAGAGGCCCTTGTCCTGGTGCTGACGGGCGACCTGGCACAGCCAGTCGTTCAGCGCCTGCGAGCCGCAGTCGAAACCGGGCCGGTCATGGTCGCCAGTCAAAGGCAGTACCCGCATCGCCCTCCCGCCTGACTGCGTGATAAGCCTGTAAGGCCCGACTAAGCGCGGTATTGGGAGCGGGCGGATGCTCGACGAGGTCGAGGAGCCAGTTCCAGTCGCGCGGCGACAACCGGATCACCTCTTCCCGCTCGATGACCGCCTGCGCCTCCTTGAGGGCCGACTGCACGAGGAACTGGTTGACTGTCGCGCCACTGAGTTCGGCAGCCCGACACAAGGTGTCGTAAATCTCGCGCGGGACGCGGGCACCGATGCGGCCTTGCTTCGTGGTGCCGCTTGCCATGGTGTTGCCTCCCTTCGCTCGGTCGAATCACGTTTGGTGTGGGGAGTATATTACCGGCGCCAAAATGACGCCAAACCTTGTGGATTGCATGGCATGCGCGCACGGGCGCTATGCTCCACCCATGTCCCTGCTCACCTCGCGCCGCTTCGGTCCGCTGTTTGCCACGCAGTTCCTCGGCGCCTTCAACGACAACCTGTACAAGAACGCGCTGGTGCTGCTGGTGCTCTACCAGGGCTTTGGCGCGGTCGAGTCGCCGGGCCTGCTGGTCAATCTGGCCGCCGGGCTGTTCATCCTGCCCTTTCTGCTGCTGTCGGCCAGTGCCGGCCACTGGGCCGACACCAGCGACAAGGCGCGCATCGCCCGGCTCACCAAGTGGCTGGAGGTGGCGGTGGTGCTGCTCGGCGCGGCGGGGCTGCTGGCCGGGAGTTTGTGGCTGTCGCTGGCTGCCCTGACGCTGCTCGGCGCGCAGTCCGCATTGTTCGGGCCGGTCAAATACGGCGTGCTGCCGCAGCACTTGCAGCCGGACGAGTTGTTGGCCGGCAACGCCTGGATCGAGGCAGCGACCTTTCTCGCCATTTTGCTCGGCACTCTGGTGGCGGGTGTTTTAGTGACCGGCGAAGGCGCGGTATGGCGGGTCAGCGGCCTTGCCCTGCTGGTGGCGGCGGCGGGGTTGGCTGCGGTGCATGGCATGCCGGCGGCGCCGCCGGTTGGGGCCGCGTTTCCACCAGACGCTGCGTCGTCATCCGCTTCGGTGGGCCGCGCGGCACGGCTGCAGACCGAGCTCGCCGTCTCCGCCAACTTGGCCGCGCGCCGGGCTTCTGAGCGTGCCGTCGAGGTCGCTGTGGTCGATCCGCTGCGCGCCCCCTTGCGCGCCACCGCCCGCCTGCTCGCCGACGCGCGCAGCGAGCCGGTGTGGCCGGTGCTGCTCGCCATCTCCTGGTTCTGGGCGTTTGGCGCGACGGTGCTGACGCAGCTACCCATCATCGTCCGCGACCACCTGCATGGCGATGCCACGGTGGTGAGCGCCCTGCTCGCGGTGTTCTCGGTCGGGGTGGGGGCGGGTTCGGCCTTGGCGGCGGCGCTGCTGCGGCGCGTGCCGGACCTGCCGGTGGTGCCTGCCGCCGCGCTCGACATGGCGCTGCTCGGCGGCCTGCTGGTGTGGCTGCTGCCAGTCGGCAATGGCGCCGTGCCGGTGCTCGGCCTCGCGGCGTGGTGGGCGGCACCCACCAGCATAGCCACCACCCTGACCCTGTTCGCGCTCGCCACGGCCGGCGACGCCTACTGCGTGCCGCTTTACACGGCGCTGCAGCGGCTTGCCGCGCCGGAGCGGCGGGGCAGGGCGGTGGCCGCGAACAATGTGGTCAATTCCGGCGCGATGGTCGCCGCCGCCGGGACAGGTGCCGGCCTCAGTGCTGCCGGTATCGGCGCGGACGGGCTCGTCGCCCTGTTCGCGGCGGGCAATGTGCCCGTCGCATGGTGGCTATCGCGCCACGCGGTCGGTCAGGTGTAACCCAGCCCCATCGCCTCGCGCACATCGCGCATGGTCTCGCGCGCCAGTTCGCGCGCCTTCTCGCAGCCGTCGGCGACGATGTTGCGCACCAGCGTCGGGTCCTCCAGATAGGGCTCGGCGCGCTCGCGCATCGGGCCCTGCTCGGCCAGCACCGCGTCGATGATCGGCTGCTTGCACTCCAGGCAGCCGATGCCGGCGCTCTTGCAGCCCTCGGTCACCCACTTGCGGCGGCCGTCGTCGGAATACACCAGGTGGAACTGCCACACCGGGCACTTGGCCGGGTCGCCCGGGTCGGTGCGGCGCACCCGCGCCGGGTCGGTCGGCATGGTGCGGATCTTCTTGCTCACCGTGTCGGCGTCGTCACGCATGGCGATGGTGTTGTTGTAGCTCTTGCTCATCTTGTTGCCGTCGAGCCCCGGCATCTTCGAGGCCTCGGTGAGCAGCGCCTGTGGCTCGGGCAGGATCACCTTGCCGCCGCCCTCGAGGTAGCCGAACAGCCGCTCGCGGTCGCCCAGCGCGATGTTCTGGCTCTCGATGATCAGCGCGCGCGCGGCTTCCAGCGCCTCGTCGTCACCCTGTTCCTGGTAGCGGTCGCGCAGGTCCTCGTAGAGCTTGGCCTTCTTGCTGCCGAGCTTCTTGATGGCGGCCTCGGCCTTCTGCTCGAAGCCCGGTTCCTTGCCATACAGGTGGTTGAAGCGCCGCGCGATCTCGCGCGTGAATTCGATGTGCGGCACCTGGTCCTCGCCCACCGGCACGTGGTTGGCGCGGTAGATCAGGATGTCGGCGCTCTGCAGCAGCGGGTAGCCGAGGAAGCCGTAGGTCGAGAGGTCCTTCTCGCTCAACTTCTCCTGCTGGTCCTTGTACGTGGGCACGCGCTCGAGCCAGCCCAGCGGCGTCATCATCGAGAGCAGCAGGTGCAGCTCGGCGTGCTCGGGCACCTGGCTCTGGATGAACATGACAGCCCGTGAGGGATCGACGCCCGCCGCAATCCAGTCGATGACCATGTCCCAGACGTTCTGCTCGATCACCGCCACGTCGTCGTAGTGGGTGGTCAGCGCATGCCAGTCGGCGACGAAGAACAGGCACTCGTGCTCGTGCTGCAGCTTGACCCAGTTCTTCAGCACGCCCTGATAGTGGCCGAGGTGCAGCATGCCGGTGGGGCGCATGCCGGAGAGGACGCGGTCGACGAACATTTGTGATTCCGGTGACTGTGCGAAAGCGATGCTTGAGGTTAGCAGGCGGGTTGGGCTCAGATGGCGTTGACGAGGCCGACCAGCTGCTGTAGCGACAAGCCGAGCAGCCCGCCAAGCACCGACACCGACCCGGCCACCAGCGGCCACATCAGCGAGCCAAGCAGCCCGGTGGCGAGCAACACGATGAGGATGAGAAAGCCCCAGCGCTCGAGTTGGGCGAACTGCCACGCCGCCCTGCCGGGCAGCAGGCTCACCACGATGCGTCCACCGTCCAGCGGCGGCAGCGGCAGCAGGTTGAGCACCATTAGCGCCACATTGACAAAGATGCCGGCCGCGCTCATCAGCACCATCGGCACTGCCAGGGCGTGCAGGCCCGCAGGCAGACCCAGCGGATTGGTGTCGCCGCCGATCCACAGGCCAGCGCGCAGCGCGAGGCCCCAGAACAGCGCCTGCACCAGGTTGGCGGCCGGTCCCGCCGCAGCGACCCAGAGCATGTCCTGCTTGGGGCGGCGAAGGGCGCTGAAATTGACCGGTACCGGCTTGGCCCAGCCGAACAGCAGGCTGCCGCCGCTCAACGCCAGCA
This sequence comes from Rhodocyclaceae bacterium, assembly GCA_018882975.1. Taxonomy (GTDB): domain Bacteria; phylum Pseudomonadota; class Gammaproteobacteria; order Burkholderiales; family UBA3065; genus UBA3065. The sequence goes on from VEQZ01000051.1 coordinate 4,189, forward strand.
GCAGGATGGGAATGAGCAGGGTGCCGACCGGGTCGATGTGACGCGCCGGGTTGAGACTGATGCGCCCCAGCGCCGCCGCCGTGGTGTCGCCAAAATGCCGCGCCGCGTACCCGTGCGCAGCTTCATGCAAGGTGATGGCGAAAAGCACCGGGATGGCGAAGATGCTGACGGCGCGGATCAGCTCGCTGGCGGAGTCCATCAACGCATTCTGCCCGAAGCGCGTGTCGAGGGCGTTGCCGCCAACGCGACAGGGTGAGACCGCATCGCCTCAGGCCTCCAGTCCGAGTCGCGCAGCCGGCCCGAGGCCCTGTCGGACCACTACCGGCACGTCGGTGGTGAGGTCGACCACCGTGGTCAGGTGCGCAGCCTCGCTGCCGTCGTCCAGGACCACGTCGATCTGGTGCTCCAGCGCGTCACGGATGGCCCAGCCGGCGGTCATCGGCTCGTTCTCGCCTGGCAGCACCAGCGAAGTCGAGACGACCGGCTCGCCGAGTTCCTCGAGCAGGCCGAGCACCACAGGATGATCCGGAATGCGCAAACCCAGATGCAGGCGCTTGGGGTGCACCAGCCGCCGCGGCACTTCGCGGCTGGCCGGCAAGATGAACGTGTAAGGCCCCGGCAGGCAGGACTTGAGCAGCCGGTATTGGATGTTGTCGACCTTGGCGTAGCGGGCGATCTCGGAGAGGTCGCGGCACACCAGCGTGAGCCAGTGGTCGTCGTCGAGGCCGCGGATGCGGCGGATACGGTCCACCGCGCCCTTGTCGCCGATGTGGCAGCCGAGCGCATAGCAGCTGTCGGTGGGGTAGGCCGCCACGCCGCCGCCGCGCAGGATCTCGGCGGCCTGCTTGAGCAGGCGTTGCTGCGGATTGTCCGGGTGGACATGGAAGTGCTGGGACATGTCGGTCGGGATGGCGGCGGCGCGCCAGATTGCCGCAGTGCGGGTCAGGCGGGGCCGGCCATCGCCGTGCCATTTGACGCAAGCACGCCTGACGCAAGCATGTCGGGCGCAGGCAGGTCGAGGCCCAGCGCCTCCCACACCGGTGTGGCCAGCAGTGGCAGGTCGGGCACGCCGCCGACGTCCATCCACGATTCCTCGGGTGCATGGAAGTCGGATCCGACCGAGGCGAGCAGGCCGGCGTCTCGGGCGATGCCGTTGAAGCGCTGGTAGTCCTCGCTGCTGTGACTGCTGGTGATGACCTCGATGCCATCGCCGCCGAGGCCGCGGAATTCGCCGATCAGGTCCTGCAGGCCGGAAGCGTTGACGCGGTAGCGCCCCGGGTGGGCGATCACCGCCAAGCCGCCGGCGGCGTGGATCCACTCCACCGCGTCGCCGAGCGAGGCCCACTCGTGGCGGACATAGCCGGGCTTGCCCTGAACCAGAAAGCGCTTGAAAACCGCACCGGTGTCGCGGGCATGGCCCTGCTCGACAATGTAACGCGCAAAGTGCGCGCGGCTGATCAGCGCCGGGTTGCTTGCGTAGCGGTAGGCGCCCTGCAGCGCGCCGCCGATGCCCGCCCGCGCCAGGCCGTCGGCCATCTGTTCGGCGCGTTCGGCGCGGCCGCTGCGCACCTGTTCCAAACCCTGCTGCAGCGCGCCGCAGGCCGGGTCGATGTTGAGGCCGACCATGTGCACGGTGAGGTCCCGCCAGCTCACCGAGATCTCGACGCCGGGCAAGAAACCCACGCCATGTTCGGCGGCGGTGCGGGCGGCCACGTCCAGCCCGTCGAGGTCGTCGTGGTCGGTCAGCGCCAGCCAGCGACAGCCGTTGCCGGCCGCGCGCGCGACCACCTCGGCCGGTGGCAGCATGCCGTCGGACACGGTGGAGTGGCAGTGCAGGTCGATCGGGCGCATTGGTGCGGGTGAGAGGTGTCGGAAATGCAGTGGATTGGGAATCTTAGCAGTCATGCCCGATCCGACGGCCGGTTATTTGCTGCGCTGCCACATCAGACCCTGTCGCGTCACCTGCGCGTGATACCATCCGCGCCCTTTGACGCCCACAAAATCAAGGTCTTCCATGTCCAGTGACAGCCGGTCCCGCGCCATCCGCAACATCGCCATCATCGCCCACGTCGACCATGGCAAGACTACGCTGGTCGATCAGTTGCTGCGGCAGTCCGGCACTTTCCGCGACAACCAGCAGGTGGCCGAGCGCGTCATGGACAGCAACGACCTCGAAAAAGAGCGCGGCATCACCATCCTCGCCAAGAACTGCGCCATCAGCTGGGGCGACACCCACATCAACATCGTCGACACCCCGGGCCACGCCGACTTTGGCGGCGAGGTCGAGCGCGTGCTCTCCATGGTCGATGGCGTACTGCTGCTGGTTGACGCGGTCGAGGGCCCGATGCCGCAGACGCGCTTCGTCACGCGCAAGGCACTCGCCCAGGGCCTCAAGCCGATCGTCGTCATCAACAAGATCGACCGCCCGGGTTCGCGCCCGGACTGGGTGATCAACCACACCTTTGATCTCTTTGACAAACTCGGCGCCACCGAGGAGCAGCTTGACTTCCCGGTGGTCTATGCCAGTGCGCTGAATGGCTACGCCATGCTCGACGCCGCCAAGCCCGGCAGCGACATGACCGCGCTCTACGAGGCCATCATCAAGCATGTGCCGCCGCCCGAGGTCGATGAGGACGCGCCGCTGCAGTTGCAGATCTGCTCGCTCGACTACAGCACCTACGTCGGCCAGATCGGCGTCGGCCGCATCACCCGCGGCCGCATCCGGCCCAACCAGCCGGTCACCGTGCTCTACGGCGACGAGAGCCGCGGCAACGCCAAGGTCGGCCAGGTGCTCAAGTTCCGCGGCCTTGAGCGTGAGCAGGCCGAAGAGGCTCGCGCCGGCGATATCGTGTTGGTCACCGGCATCGAGCAGGTCAACATCGGCGTGACCCTCTGCGACCCGGAACAGCCCGACGCGCTGCCGCCCATTGCAGTGGACGAGCCGACGCTGACCATGACCTTCCAGGTCAATAACAGCCCGCTCGCCGGCCGCGAAGGCAAGTTCGTCACCAGCCGCCAGATCCGCGAGCGCCTCGATCGCGAACTGCTCAAGAACGTTGCGCTGCGCGTCGAGGACACTTCCGAGGCCGACAGCTTTCTGGTGAGCGGTCGCGGCGAACTGCACCTCACCATCCTGCTCGAGAACATGCGCCGCGAGGGTTATGAACTGGCGGTGAGCCGGCCGCGCGTGGTGTTCCGCGAGGTCAACGGGGAAAAGTGCGAGCCCTACGAGATGCTCACGGTGGACGTCGAGGAAGACCACCAGGGTGGTGTGATGGAAGAACTCGGCCGTCGCCGAGGCGAATTGCAGGACATGGCCCCTGATGGCAAGGGCCGTGTGCGCCTCGAATACCGTATTCCGGCGCGTGGCCTGATCGGCTTCCAGGGCGAGTTCCTCACCCTGACGCGCGGCACCGGTCTGGCCAGCCACGTGTTCGACGACTACGGCCCGATGGCCGGCGCGATGGCCGAGCGCCGCAACGGCGTGCTGATCAGCCAGGACGACGGCGCTGCCGTGGCCTACGCACTGTGGAAGCTGCAGGACCGCGGCCGCATGTTCGTCAGCCCGGGCGAGGCGGTCTACGAGGGCATGGTCATCGGCATCCACAGCCGCGACAACGACCTGGTGGTCAACCCGATCAAGACCAAGCAGCTGACCAACGTCCGCTCCTCGGGCAAGGACGAGGCAGTCACGCTGACCCCGCCGATCCAGTTGACGCTGGAGTCGGCCATCGAATTCATTGCCGATGACGAACTGGTCGAGATCACGCCGAAGAACATCCGCCTGCGCAAACGCCACCTGATCGAGCACGAGCGCAAGCGCGCCAACAAGGCGGAGGCGGTCTGAGGCCGAGGGCGGCAGTCTGCGGCTCGCGGCGGTCTAGTGATTTTGCGTAGGCACTGTTGCGCAGCGTACGGGTGATTGCACAGACGGTCTGGTCCACTATTCATCTTGTAGTCAATTTCACTCAACAAGGAGCATGACCATGTGGACCAAGCCCGCCGCTGCTGACCTGCGTTTCGGTTTCGAAGTCACCATGTACATCGCCGCCCGCTAAGCGAGCCGCGTTGTCAGCAAAAAAGCCACCTTCGGGTGGCTTTTTTGTTTTTGGCGGTTTTGGGCCGTAGGGGAGTCGAGCGGGGCCGGACGAGGCGACAACGTGTCTTGCAGGTCGGCGCGGAAACCAAGACTTGACACGCCAATAGGAAGCATTATCATTACGGCATGATCATTTGCATCTGTGCCCGTGTCAGCGACAAGACCATTGAGCGTTGCGCTCGTGCCGGTCAGTCTTTCGACGACATTCAGTTGGAGCACGGCGTGGCCATGCAATGCGGCCAGTGCGCCGGTTGCGCCCGCGACATTTGGGAGCGCTGCAACGGCGCCAGTGCGGTCGCGCACATTCGCGAGGCCTCGGAGACCGCAGCGGTCTGACGCTGCCGGCCGGCGCGGGCTCGGCACGGAGCTTGGTCAGCGCGGCCGCTCCCGCGTGAGACCCGTTCCAACCGCAACCGGGCTGCGCCACTTCCACAGCCAAGCACCCCTGCGCACGCTAGAATCCCGAGGTTGCACCCACATCGCGGTGCGTCCAGGGAGGCAGCATGAAAGGCGACGCCAAGGTCATCCAGCATCTGCAGGCGCAGCTCAAGAACGAGCTCACTGCCATCAACCAGTACTTCGTCCACTACCGGATGCTCAAGCACTGGGGCTTCGACAAGCTCGCTGCCAAGGAATACGCCGAGTCGATGGGCGAGATGAAGCACGCCGACGCGCTCATGGACCGCATCTTCATGCTTGACGGCCTGCCCAACCTGCAGGACCTCGGCAAGCTCAACGTCGGCGAGACCGTCGGCGAGATCCTGGCGTCCGATCTGGCACTGGAGCAGGGCGCCCAGACCACCATCAAGGCCGGCATCGCGCACTGCGAGTCGGTGCACGACTTCGTCTCGCGCGACCTGTTGCAGACCATTCTCGACGACACCGAGGAGCACATCGACTTCCTCGAGACGCAGATCGATCTGATGAGCAAGGTTGGCGACGCCAACTACCTGCAGAGCATCATGGGTGAGATCGAATAGGGTCGCGATCGAATGAGCGCGACCTGAGCGGCCCGTCCGCCCAACAAAAAACCCGGCCGAGGCCGGGTTTTTTGTTGCCACTGCCGCTCGTTCTCGCCTGTGCGGGAGGTTGCGCCAGCGGCGGTGCCGCCGGGTGCCAGCCTTACGCTTCTTCCATCGTCTTGATGTGATGGATGATCTCGGCGATGGCCTGTTGTGCGCTGCCATAGAGCATGCGGCAATTGTCGGCGTAGAACAGCGCGTTCTCGATGCCCGAGTAACCGGCACCCTTGCCGCGCTTGATGACGATGCAATTCTGCGCGCGGTCGGCGTCCAGAATCGGCATGCCGTAGATCGGGCTGGTCTTGTCGGTGCGGGCCACCGGGTTGACCACGTCGTTGGCACCGATGACCAGCGCCACATCGGCCTGCGGGAAGTCGGCGTTGATCTCTTCGAGGTCGAGGATCTTGTCGTAGGGCACACCGGCTTCGGCCAGCAGCACGTTCATGTGGCCGGGCATGCGGCCGGCCACCGGGTGGATGGCGAACACGCATTCGACGCCGGCTTCTTCGAGCAGCTGCGCCATCTCCCAGACCTTGTGCTGGGCGCCAGCCACCGCCATGCCGTAGCCGGGGATGACGATGACCTTGCTGCCGAAGCGCATCATCGACGCCGCATCCAGCGCCGAAGTCTCCTTCATGGTGCCGGTCACTGCCTCGCCGCCGCCAGCCGCCGCACCGGTGATCGGCGTGAAGATGACGTTGGCGATCGGGCGGTTCATCGCCTTGGCCATGAGTTGGGTGAGCAGCGTGCCGGACGCGCCGACCACGATGCCGGCGACGATCAGCGCCGGGTTGCCGAGCACGAAACCCTCAAAGCCCACTGCCAGGCCGGTAAAGGCGTTGAGCAGCGAAATGACCACCGGCATGTCGGCACCGCCGATCGGCGTGGTCAGAATCACGCCAAGGAACAGTGCGAGGCCGTAGAAGGCCAGCAGCGCGCCGGTGTGGTCAGGATGCGCGACGATGAAGGCACCGAGCGCCACCGCCACCACCGCCAGCACCACGTTGACGGCGTTCTGCGCCGGCAGGCGGTAGGTCTTCTCCATGATGCCCTGCAGCTTGGCAAAGGCGATGCACGAGCCGGAGAAGGCCACCGAGCCGATCAGCGAGCCGATCACGGCGAGCGTGGTCACCAGCGGTTCATGCGCTTCGCCGCGGGCGAACTCCAGCGCCGCGATGGCCGCCGCCGCGCCCCCGCCCATACCGTTGTAGATGGCGACCATCTGCGGCATGTCGGTCATGGCGACCTTCTTGCCCGACCACCAGGCGGCCGCGCCGCCGATGGCGATGGCCGCGACCATTAGGCCGATGTTGTGCATGCCGTTGCCGTCATGGCCCGGCCAGAGGAAGGTCACCAGCGTCGCTGCGACCATGGCGTAGCCGGCCCAGACGATGCCCTTGCGCGCCGTCAGCGGAGAACTCATGGCCTTGAGGCCGAGGATGAAGACGACCGCGACCGCGAAGTAAGCGGCGTTGACGAGGACTTTGGCGTCCATTTACTTGGCCTCCTTCTTCTTCGACTGGAACATGCCAAGCATGCGTTCGGTCACCACATAGCCACCGGCGGCGTTGGCCGCGCCCAGCAGCACGGCAAAGAAGCCGATGGCCAGTTGCAGCGGGTCTTCCGGGTCCGCGGCGCCGAGCGCCACCATGGCGCCGACCAACACCACGCCGTGGACAAAGTTGGAACCGGACATCAGCGGGGTGTGCAGGATCACCGGCACGCGCGAGATCACCTCATAGCCGGTGAAGGCCGCGAGCATGAACACGTAGAGGTACAGAAAGCCTTCCATGACGGGCTCCTTTACAGGCCGAGGGCGGTCTTGACCGCCGCCGACTTGAGTTCACCGGCGTGCGTCAGTGCCGAGCCGGCGATCACTTCGTCGTCCCAGTCCAGCGCCAGCGCGCCTTCCTTGATGAACGGCGAGATCAGGTTGAATGCGTTCTTGGCCAGCATCTCCGAGGCGTGCACCGGCATGCGGCTGGCGATGTGGGTGGGCCCGATGACGAGCGCCGGGCCGACCCGGACCGACTGGCCAGCCTGCGTGCCGGCGATGTTGCCGCCACCCTCGGCGGCGAGGTCGACGGCGACCGCGCCCGGCTTAATCCGCGCCACCATGGCTTCGGTGATGATCAGCGGCGCCTTCTTGCCGGGCACCGAGGCAGTGGTGATGAGCACGTCGCAGGCCGCCACGGCCTTGCCAAGTTTCTCGGCCTGCTGGGCCTTTTCGGCATCGGTCAGTTCACGGGCGTAGCCGCCGGTGCCCACCGCCGACACGCCGGTGTCGACGAACTTGGCGCCGAGCGATTCGATCTGCTCGCGCACCTCGGGGCGCACGTCGTAGCCCTCGACCATGGCGCCGAGGCGGCGCGCCGTGGCAATCGCCTGCAGGCCGGCCACGCCGGCGCCGATGACCAGCACCTTGGCCGGGCGGATGGTGCCGGCGGCGTAGGTCATCATGGGGAAGAACTTCGGGCAGTTGTCGGCGCCGATCAGCACGCAGGCGTAACCGGCCACCGCGGCCTGGCTGGACAGCGCATCCATGCTCTGCGCACGCGAGATGCGCGGCAGCAGCTCGAAGCTCAGTGAAGTCGCCTTGGCGGCGTTGAGCGCGTCGATGCGAGCCTTGCCGGCGTAGGGCGACTGGTAGCCGACCAGCACGCAGCTCGGCTTGAGCTTAGCCACGTCGGCCGGCGCGAGCGGCTGTACGTGCAACAGGATGTCGGCGGATGCGAGAACGGCGTCGCGGGTGCCGGCCTGTGCTTCGGCAAAGTCGCGGTCGGCCAGATTGGCCTGGTTGGCGAAGCCGGTCTCGATGGCAATGCTGGCGCCGAGCGCTTGGTACTTTTTGGCGACGTCCGGAACGAGCGCAACGCGCTTCTCGCCCGGTGTCGACTCGGTGATCGCACCGATGGTGATGGCCATGGTTTCTCCCTGGGGTGGGCGGCCGGCCGTGCCTGCATGCACAGGTCACAGGCAACGCCACGGGTACATCTGCTGGTGAAATCTTCGGCGGGGGACCGCCGGCGAAGGGCGTGAGGATACACACGCCGGTAACACTTCACAATGCCGTGAGAAGAATGGCAGGACTGGTGTAAACCGCTGATTTTTGGAGGATGTCCAGAACGTCAATCCGGCTGGACAGTCGGGGCGATGTGGCTCGCCGGGCGACGGTGCTGGGCGCCGTCGCTGGCGCGCTGCTCAAAAGCCGGTGGCAGCGCCGATGGCGGTGATGCCGGCCCGGGCGATCTCGGCGTCCTCGGTCGACTTGACACCGGACACGCCCACCGCACCGACGCAGACGCCCTCCACAACAATGAGTTCGCCGCCTTCCAAGGTGAGCACCGGCATCTTCAGCGCGGCGGTACGGCCGTCGTTGATGACCTTCTCCAGCACGCCGCTGGCCTTGCGCGCGCGGGCGGCGCAGTCGGCCTTGCCCGGGGCGATCTCGGCGCTCATCGGCGGCGCGCCGTCCATGCGCGCGAACCAGAGCAGGTGGCCGCCGTCGTCGCAGACCGCGATCGACACGTTCCAGTGGTTCCTCTGCGCGTGGGCGAGGGCGGCGGCGCCGATGGCCTGCACGTCGTCGAGGGTGAGGGCGGGGCGTTGTTTCATGGGGGCTCCTGAGTGGTGGTCCGCGTCGGCGAGGCAGCCGGCGGGCGAGGACAGACGGGTGTGCGGAGTAGAATTCGGGCGTCATGGTAACCGGAGCGCCGCCGCCTGGCATGTCGTGCCGCTGCCGCTCCGACACTTTGCTTCGCGCTCATTCACCCGGGAATTCATGCTCATTCACCCTGGTTTCGACCCCGTTGCCCTCCGTCTCGGCCCGCTCGCCATCCATTGGTACGGCCTGATGTACGTGCTCGCCTTTCTGCAGTTCGTCTGGCTCGGGCGGCGGCATCTGGCACGGCGGCCGGACCTGCGCATCGAGCCGGTTCTCGTCGACGACCTGATGTTCTGGGGCGTGCTCGGCGTGGTGCTGGGCGGCCGGCTCGGCTACGTGCTGTTCTACAAGCCGCAGGATTTCCTCGCCGACCCGGCCAGCATCCTTGCCGTCTGGCAGGGTGGCATGAGCTTTCACGGGGGCTTCCTCGGCGTGCTGGTGGCCATGGCCTGGCTGGCGCAGCGCCGCGGCCTGCGCTGGCTCGAGGTGACCGACTTCATCGCGCCGCTGGTGCCGCTCGGTCTGGCGCTCGGCCGCATCGGCAACTTCATCAATGGTGAACTCTGGGGCCGGCCCACCGATGTGCCGTGGGGCATGGTCTTCCCGCTCGCCGACCCGCTGCCGCGCCACCCCTCGCAGCTGTATCAGGCCGGGCTGGAGGGGGTGGCGCTGTTCTTGCTGCTGTGGTGGTTCGCGCGGCGGCCGCGTCCGCTGGGGCAGACGTCGGCGCTGTTCCTGCTTGGCTACGGCGTGGCGCGCTTCGCCGTGGAGTTCTTCCGCGAACCCGACGCGCATCTCGGCCTGCTCGGCCTTGGCCTGAGCATGGGGCAGTGGCTGTGCGTGCCGATGCTGGTGGTCGGCGTGGCGATGTGGGTGTGGAGCCGGCGGGGCGGGTGAGCTTGTTGGGCATTTTGTCAGCCGTTTGAGGCCCACGGGTCGATCACGGGAACCGCCAGATCGGCGAAATGCCGGGTGTTGCGGGTGGCCAGCACGGCACCCCGGGCCAGTGCGATGCCGGCGATCAGGGTGTCGCGCATGTCCACCGTGCGGCCTCGTGCGCGTCGCGACGCTGCAAGGTCGGCCGCGTAGGCCGCGGCGCGGACATCGAACAGGCACACGCGGTTGGCCAGATCGGTCTGCAGAAGGTCGCCCAGGCGTTGCAGCAATCTGGCGCGTCGCTCGCCATCGGGCAACAGGGCAACGCCATAACGCGCCTCGAACAAGGTGATACTGGTGATCCAGATGGCTTCGGCGGGATGCGCGTCGAGCCACGCCACCACGACCGGATCGGCCCGTTGTTGCATGAGGGCCGAGAGCACGTTGGTGTCGAGGATGATCAACCGCCGAGGCTCATCGGTGCGGCCGCTTCACCATGCAGCTCGGGCAGGGGCTGGTCCAGCCCGATGCCGCCGAAGCGCGCCGCGATCCGCGAACCCAGTCCGCCGGCGGCGGGCACTTGGTTTGCGGCGCAGCGCAGGATGTGTCGTACCTCTTCTTCCATGCTGCGGCCGTGTTGCTCGGCAAGTCTACGCAGGGCCGACTTGATGTCGTCATCCAGATTGCGAACGATGAGTTGGGCCATGGCTTGGGGCTCGAGCGAAATGTGATATCACGATAGCATGCTGCTTGGGCTTGGCACTGTGAGGGCTCACACAGTCGAAGCGCGCGAGTTCGTTTCGAGTGCAGAGCAGAGTCTTGCGCACTTCAACGACGCCGGGAATCCGTCAGGTGGCCGATGTTGCGGCGAGGCCCAGCCGGGTCGCAGCAGCGAGCAGACGCTTGTCGCGGGTCCACAAGGACGAACCGGGCGCCAGGCATACTGCCGCGAGCAGGTGGGCATCGACGTAGCCGATGCCGCGGCCAGGCAGACCCTGCTGCTCGATGAAGGTCATCACCTCCACGTGGCTGGCGAGCGGCGCCCGTGGCAATTCCTCCAGACACTCCAGGATGAGTTGCCGCTGCCTGAGTTGGCCCAAGGCGATCTCGCCGATCACAAAAGGGTGAGTCAGTACGCTGGCCTCTTCCAGCAGGGCGGTCAGTCCAGCGTCACCGGCACGGAGATGATCGACCCAGACCGACGTGTCGACGAGGATCACCGGGGCGCCGTGCGCCTGCGCGGCGCCGCCAGCAGTTGCGGTTCGGTACCGCCCAAGCGCGCCAGTCGTCGGGCGCTTTCACGCTGAATCAGCGCACGCAGACCCTCGCGCACCAGAGTCGATCGTTCCCGCACGCCAGTCAGTGCTTCCGCCTTGTGCAGGAGGTCGTCGTCAATGGCCAAGGTGGTTCGCATCTATAGCTCCCGAGGGGCGGGTGGGCATTCAAAGTAGCATCAAATGATGCGCTACCGCGCATCGTGTCTGCCCTCGTCTCAACCGTATCCCGAGTTTCTTGCAGGACCTGAGGGCGGGGAATCCGTCAAGTGGCCGATTCCCGTCCGCGGGTGGCCTCACTCACGGCACCGGCCCATCGGTCGCGGCGGCGCGATCGACCAGCCACGCCAGCAACTCGCGCCAATCGGTTTGCGGGGCGTCCTCGAGCAGCACCACCAGGCTCAACCAGCGGCCGTTGACATCGCGCACGTATCCGGCGGCGGCGCGCACGCCATTCAGGCTACCGGTCTTGAGGCGGGCGTGGGCGGTGACACGGGTCTTGCGCGCGGTGCCGTCTTCGCCGGCGATCGGCAGCGAGGCGGCGAACTCCGGGAACAGAGGCGAGGCAGCCATGCGGCGCAGCACGCCGTGCAGCTGCTGCGCGCTGATACGGGTCCGGCGGGAGAGGCCCGAGCCGCTGTCGATGAGCGGGGGTGCGTCGACCTCTTGGTCAGGGGCAAGGCCGGCCAGCCACGCCCGGGTCGCGGCCACCGACTTGTCGCGCGTCGCCGGCCAGCCCCCAGCCTGCGCGCCGGCCGTCAGCCAGAGGTGCTCGGCCATGACGTTGTTGCTGAAGCGGTTGATGTCGCGGATGAGGTCGGCCAGCGGCACCGACTCGACCTGTCCGACAAGTCGCATGCCGTAGCGGCCATGGCCCTCGGTCACGGTTCCGGCGAGCGTGCCGTCCAGTTCGCGCCAGGTCTGCAGCAGCAGGCGGCGGCTGTACTCGGGACCCGCCAGCGGGGCGATGTCGATGCTCGCCTGCTCGCAGGCGGCGGGCATGTCGCCGGCCAGTTCGATGCGGGTGCTCGGGCCTTCGGTCTGAATCTGCATCAGCAGGCGCAGGCGCCAGTCGCCGCAATCGCCCTCCACCGCGCGCAGGCGGTTGTCGAGCATGACGCCGGTCAACTCGGGTTCGAGCCAGGCCTGCACCGGCTCCCCGGCGCGGGTGGCGCGCACATTCACGCTCTGCGCCGCGAAATTGAGCAGTAGCGCGTCGGCGCCGACGTTGTAGGCGCGCTGCGGCTGGCCATCGAACGCACTGGCGTCGTGCGGCGGCAGGCCGAAGGCGCTGCGGTCGATGACGATGTCGCCGTTGATGTGGCGGGTGCCG
>VEQZ01000052.1 GCA_018882975.1 Rhodocyclaceae bacterium
CTTCGGCGGCGGATTTTCCGGGGGCGGGGGCGGTTTCGGCGGCGGCGGCGCCTCGGGACGATGGTGAGCGTGGATTTCAAGCGCATTCTGCGTCATCTCCTGGGCGGCCCGTGGCAGGTGCACCGGGTCTTTGGCCGCGACGGCCTGCGGCGCATCGAACAGGCGATCGCGGGGAGCGAGCGCCTGCACGCGGGGGAGCTGCGCTTCGTGGTCGAGGCGGCGCTGCCGTGGCAGCTTGCGCTGCGCGGCGTTTCGGCCAGAACGCGTGCCGTGCAGCTTTTTTCGGAATTGCGGGTATGGGACACCGAACACAACAGCGGCGTGCTGGTTTACGTGTTGCTTGCCGATCGCGATGTCGAGATCGTTGCTGATCGCGGCATCGACCATGCAGCCGGTCGCGCTGCCTGGGAACCCATCTGCCGGGAAATGGAGGCGAGTTTCCGTGAAGGCCGTTTCGATTCCGGCGCGATGCAGGCGATTTCACGCATCGGTACCCTGCTGCAACAGCATTTTCCTGTCGCCCAAAGAACCATTCCGAATGAACTGCCTGATCCGCCTCTGGTTATGTAGCCTGTTGCTGGCCACGCCGCTCAGCGCCCTCGCCGATGCCACACGGATGAGCCTGGTGCTGAAGCAAACGCCGGTGCCGGCGCGTTTCAGCTTCTGCTGGGGAGGCACCTGCGCCGGGGTCCTGGAGGTCAGCCTGAGCGAGGAGGAGTGGGACGAAGTGCGCAAACTGTTTGGCCTTGCGGAGCCGCAGGATGCCGCCGCCGAACGTGAGCTCATCTCGCAGGCGATCGCGTTGATGGAACGGCTGGTGGGCCCCAAAACCGGCACCGAAGCGGACCGGGCAGGCACCTACGGCAACGCGGATTTTCCCGGCCAACTCGACTGCAACGACGAAACTGCCAATACCAGCAGCTACCTGCGCATGATGATCGCGGATGGCCTGCTGCGTTTCCATCGTGTGCTGGATACCACCACGCGCGGCTGGCTGGCTTTGGACCCGCATTCCGCGGCGGTGATCGAGGATACCGCCAGCGGCGCGAGATATGCGGTCGATGCCTGGTTTTACGACAACGGGGCACCGGCTCAGGTGATACCGCTGGCGGTCTGGCATGCCGGATGGAAGCCGGACGACTCCACCGCGCGCTGACGCGACGCAGCAGTTTGCTATAAAATCCGAGGCCTTAACGGATTTTCGAGGACTGTCATGCGCGTTTCCCAGTTTTTCCTCTCCACCCTCAAGGAAGCTCCGGCCGAAGCCGAACTCGCCTCGCACCGCCTGATGCTGCGCGCCGGGCTGATCAAGCGCCTGGGTTCCGGCCTGTACTCCTGGATGCCGCTGGGTCTGCGCGTGTTGCGCAAGGTGGAAACCATCGTGCGCGAGGAAATGGACAGGGCCGGGGCGCTGGAACTGCTGATGCCGGCGGTGACGCCGGCCGAATTGTGGCAGGAGACCGGGCGCTGGGACGTGTTCGGCCCGCAGATGCTCAAGATCAAGGACCGCCACCAGCGCGATTTCTGCTTCGGCCCGACGCACGAGGAAGTGATTACCGACATCGCGCGTCGCGAGATCAAAAGCTACAAGCAGCTGCCGCTGAATTTCTATCAGATCCAGACCAAGTTCCGCGACGAGATCCGGCCGCGCTTCGGCGTCATGCGCGGGCGCGAGTTCCTGATGAAGGACGCCTACTCCTTCCACACCAGCCGCGCCTGCCTCGAGCAGACCTACGGGGTGATGCACGCGACCTACACGCGCATCTTCGAGCGGCTCGGCCTCAAGTTCCGCGCCGTGGCGGCCGACACCGGGGCGATTGGTGGTTCTGGCTCGCACGAGTTCCACGTCCTCGCCGACAGCGGCGAGGACGCCATCGCCTGGTGCCCGCAGTCGGACTACGCCGCCAACGTCGAGTTGGCCGAGGCGGTGGCGCCGGCCGCGCCGCGCGCTGCAGCTTCGGCGGCTGTAGCCAAGGTCGCCACGCCGAAGATGCACTCCATCGACGAGGTCGCCGCGGGCCTGAGCGTGCAGGCCTGCGCCATCGTCAAGACCCTCCTGATGGTCGACGAGGCCGGCAGCACCGTCGCCCTGCTGGTGCGCGGTGACCACACGCTCAACGAGATCAAGGCCGCCAAACTCGCGGGGCTCACTGGCGCGCTGCGCTTTGCCAATGACGCCGAGGTGCGTGCCGCCGCCGGCTGCGGCGCCGGCTCGATCGGCCCGGTCGGACTCAAGGCGCGGGTGGTGGCCGACCGCGCAGTGGCGGCGATGGCCGACTGGGTCTGCGGCGCGAATGAAGACGGCTTCCACCTGACCGGCGTCAACTGGGGCCGCGACCTGCCCGAGCCGGAAGTCGCCGACATCCGCAACGCCGAGGCCGGCGACGCCAGCCCGGACGGCAAGGGCACGCTGCAGATCGCGCGCGGCATCGAGGTCGGCCACATCTTCCAGCTCGGCAACAAGTACTCGAGCGCCATGGGCGCCAGCTATCTTGATGAATCCGGCCAATCACAAGTCATGGAGATGGGCTGCTATGGCATTGGCGTGAGCCGTATCGTGGCGGCGGCGATCGAGCAGAACCACGACGACCGCGGGATCATCTTCCCCACCGCCATGGCGCCGTTCCAGGTGGTGGTGGTGGCGCTGGGGCTCGGCAAGAGCGCAGCCGTCAAGGAGACCGCAGAACGGCTCTACGCGGACCTGCAGGCGGCCGGCGTCGACGTGTTGTTTGAGGACCGCGACGAGCGCCCCGGCGTGATGTTCGCCGACATGGAACTGCTCGGAATCCCGCACCGCATCACGGTCGGTGACCGTGCGCTGGCCAATGGGGAAGTCGAGTACAAGTGCCGCCGCAGCGGCGAGGGCGGCAACTGGCCGGTGGGCGAGGCGCTGGCGCGTCTCAAGGACCTGCTGGCAGGCTGATCGCCGCCTACACCACGCCGTAGCGCCGCACCAGCCGCGCCTTGGCCCATTGCGTGAGCAGGCCATAAGCTGGCAGCAGCACCGCCAGCCCCAGCCAGTAGGTAGCCGGCAGCGGCACCAGGCCAAAGCTGGCGCCGAGCGGCGTATAGGGCAACAGCACGCCAAAGCCGCACACGCCGAGCGTG
The DNA here is from genome assembly GCA_018882975.1 of Rhodocyclaceae bacterium. Lineage (GTDB taxonomy): Bacteria > Pseudomonadota > Gammaproteobacteria > Burkholderiales > UBA3065 > UBA3065. The sequence goes on from VEQZ01000052.1 coordinate 3,109, forward strand.
GTCGCCAGCAGTGCCGGGCTCGGCGCGCTCTCGGCGAAGGGCACGCGCGCGGTGCGCAGCACGTGGACGATGAGCGTCTGCGAGAGCAGCGACTCGACGAACCAGCCACTCTGGAACAAGGCCGCGTCGGCCGGCATGGTGGCGCCCAGCACGAACCACAGCAGCGCAAAGGTGAGGTAGTCGAACAGCGAACTCACCGGGCCGATCAGCAGCATGGTGCGGGCGATGCCGCCGATGTCCCAAGCGCGCGGCGCGGCCACGTATTCGGCATCGACGTGGTCGCTCGGCACCGCCGTCTGCGAGACGTCGTAGAGCAGGTTGTTGAGCAGCACCTGCACCGGCGCCATCGGCAGGAAAGGTAGCAGCGCGCTGGCCCCGAGCAGGCTCAGCATATTGCCGAAGTTGCTGCTGGCCGACATGCGAATGTACTTGCTCAGGTTGGCGAACACGCGGCGCCCCTCGAGCACGCCCTGCTGCAGCACCAGCAGGCTCTTCTCGAGCAAGATGATGTCGGCCGACTCGCGGGCGATGTCCACCGCCGAATCCACCGAGATGCCCAAGTCCGCCGCGCGCAGGGCCGGCCCGTCGTTGATGCCGTCGCCCATGTAGCCGACCACCCTGCCCTTCGCGCGCAGCGCACGGATGACGCGCGACTTTTGACCCGGCGTCATCTTGGCGAACACCGTGGTGGCCTCGGCCAGTTCGGCCAGCGCGGCGTCGTCAAGCGCGTCGGTCTCGGGGCCCAGCACCACCCGGTCCGCAGGCAGCCCGACATCGCGGCAGATCTTGCGGGTAACACGGTCGTTGTCGCCGGTGAGGATCTTCACCGCCACGCCGGCCTTGTGCAGCGCCGCCAGCGCCGGCCCCGCCGACTCCTTGGGCGGGTCGAGAAAGGCGACATAGCCGAGCAGGGTCAAGCCGGCCTCGTCGGCCACGCCATACTCGCGCGGCGTGGCGGGCTCCTCGCGCATGGCCACCGCGATGACGCGGAAACCATCGGCGTTGAGCCGCGCAACAACGTCATCAAGTTTCTGCCGGTGCGAATCGTCCAACGGCACGCGCGCGTCGCCAATGAGCGCATCGGCACAACAGGCCCACACCTCCTCCACCGCGCCCTTGCAGATGAGGATGTGGCTGCGCGCGCCCGGTTCGGGCGCAACCGCCCGCGCGAACCCCGCCTCTGCCGGAGCCCCGCCTTGTGACGCAGGCGGCACCGGCGCCCGCTCCACCACCACCGACATGCGCCGCCGCTCAAAATCAAACGGAATCTCGTCGACCCGGGTGTAGTGGTCGACATCGTGCAGCCGCTCGTGCACCTCGACATGGCGCAGCACCGCTTCATCCAACAGGTTGCGCAGGCCCGACTGGTAGTGGCTGTTGAGGTACGCGTATTCGAGCACGCGCGTATCAGTCCGGCCGGTCACATCGACGTGCCGCTCAAGGATGACGGTGTTTTGCGTCAGCGTGCCGGTCTTGTCGGTGCAGAGCACGTCGATCGCGCCCATGTCCTGCACCGCGCTGAGTCGCTTGACGATGACCTTGCGCCGCGACATGGCCAAGGCGCCGCGCGCCAGGTTTATGGTGACCAGCATCGGCAGCATTTCGGGGGTCAGCCCCACAGCAATGGCGATGGCGAACAGCGCCGCCTCCAGCCAGTCGCCCTTGGCGAAGCCGTTGATCAGCAGCACCGCAGGCACCATCACCGCCATGAAGCGCAGCATCAGGCCGGTGAAGCGGTCGATGCCCTGCTCGAAGGCCGTCTGGCGTGGGGCACGCGTGGTCTCGCCGGCAACCTGGCCAAAGAACGTGTCGGCCCCGGTGCGCAGCACCACGCCCTGTGCCGTGCCGGAGACCACGTGGCTGCCGAGGTAGCAGAGGTTGTACAGGTCGAAGGCGCTGCTGGCCGCCGGATCGGGCATGCGATGGTGCTTGTCGGCCGGCAGCGACTCGCCGCTGAGCGAGGCCTCATTGACGAACAGGTCCTTGCTATCGAGCAGTCGCAGGTCGGCCGGGATGAGGTCGCCGACGGCGAGGTGGACGATGTCGCCCGGGACGATCTCGGCCACATCCAGTTCGACAGCCCGGCCATCGCGCAGCACCGTCGCACGCGTGCTGACCATCGCACGCAGGCGCTCCGCAGCTCGACTGGAGCGCCGCTCCTGCACCCAGCCCAGCAGCGTCGAGAGCAGCACCATGGCCAGGATCACCGCCGCGCCGCGCGTCTCGCCGGTCAGCCATGACACACCCGCCAGCGTGATCAGCAACAGCGGCAATGGCGAAGCCAAACGACGCAGCACCTGCAGCAGCGCCGGCTGGCGTCGCGCCAATCGCGGGGTGTTGGGGCCGAAGCGGCGCAGCCGCTCGCGGGCCTCAGTGCCGCTCAGCCCCCCAGGCCGGGCACCCATCTGCGCCAGCAAACCCTCCACTGGCGCTTGCGCGAGCTGGCGCAGGTCGCGCCAACGCGGCTCCGCTGTGGCGGAGTCTGCCGAGGGCTGGGCGGCGAACGTCGCGCGGGCGCACATATCAAGATGCTAACCGCCCCCGGAGCATTCGCGCGCCAGCCACCCGTGCGACTGACCCACATCACCAGCCGGTCGCCGCCAAATTCGGCTCACAAAGCGGGCGCGATGCCCGCCCGTCAGTTCAAGCCACGGGCCAGATCGTCGATCAGGTCTTCAGGCGCCTCGAGACCGACTGCCAAGCGAATCAAGCCGTCGCTGATACCCGCCGCGGCACGCTCCTCGGCGCTGATACGGCCGTGCGTGGTGGTGGCCGGGTGGGTGATGGTGGTCTTGGTGTCGCCGAGGTTCGCGGTGATCGAGCACACCTGCGTGTGGTCGATGACGCGCCAGGCGGCCTCGCGTCCACCTTTCAGCTCAAACGACACAATGGCGCCGCCCAGCCGCTGCTGGCGCGTGGCCAAGTCGTGCTGCGGGTGCGAGGGCAGGCCGGGGTACCAAACCCGTTCGACTGCCGGATGCGCTTCCAGCCAGCGCGCCACCTGCAGGGCGCCGACCGACTGCGCATCGATACGCACCTTGAGCGTTTCGAGGCCTTTGAGGATCACCCAGGCATTGAATGCGCTCAGGGTCGGCCCGGCGGTGCGCAGGAACTGGTAGACGGTGTCCTGCAGCAGCGCCTTGCTGCCCAGCACCGCGCCGCCGAGCACCCGGCCCTGCCCGTCCAGATACTTGGTGGCCGAATGGATGATGAGGTCGGCGCCGAGTTCGAGCGGGCGTTGCAGCGCCGGCGTGCAGAAGCAGTTGTCGACCGCCAGCCATGCGCCGCCCGCATGCGCCACCCGGGCCAGCGCAGCGATGTCGAACACCTCGGTGAGCGGGTTGGACGGCGTCTCGAGGTAGACCAGTTTGGTCGACGGGCGCATCGCCGCGCGCCACGCCGCCGGGTCGCCGTCGGCGACGAAGGTGGTCTCGATGCCGTAGCGAGTCAGCCACTTGGCGAACAGGTTCACAGTGGAACCAAAGATGCTCTGCGACGAGACGATATGGTCGCCGCTCTTGAGCATACCCAGGCACATGGAGAGGATGGCCGCCATGCCGCTGGCAGTCGCCACGCACATCTCGGCGCCTTCCATGGCGGCGAGGCGCGTCTCGAAAGCGCTGACAGTGGGGTTGGTGAAGCGCGAGTAGACGTTGCCCGGGGTGCGGCCCTGAAAACGCTCCGCGGCCTCGAAAGCATCCGGGAAGACGAAGCTCGAGGTCAGGAACAGCGCCTCGGCGTGCTCGCCGTGGTGGCTGCGATCGGTGCCGGCGCGCACCGCGAGCGTCTCGGGGCGCAGGCCGGCGGGCAGCGGTTTGCTGGATTCAGTCATGCGAGTGCGCTCAATCCGACTCGGCCAGCGTCAGGTCGAGCTGGCGCTGCGCGGCAGCAGCCGGCGAAGCGGCGCCGCGGCTGGCCTGCAGCGCATCCAGATAATCCGGGGTGATCTCGCCAGTCAGGTAACAGCCGGTGAAGCACGAGGCCTCGAAGCCGTCGATCTGCTGGTTGGCCTCGCCAAGCATGCGCACCAGCGCGTCGATGTCCTGGTACACAAGCCGGTCGACGCCGATCTCGCGCGCGATCTCGTCATCGGTGCGGCCACTGGCGATCAGCTCTTCGCACGTCGGCATGTCGATGCCATAGACGTTCGGGTAGCGCACCGGCGGCGCCGCCGAGGCGAAATAGACCTTGCGCGCGCCCGAATCGCGCGCCATCTGCACGATCTCGCGGCTGGTGGTGCCGCGCACGATGGAATCGTCGACGATCAACACGTTCTTGCCCTCGAACTCCGAGGCGATGGCGTTGAGCTTTTGCCGCACCGACTTCTTGCGCGTGGCCTGGCCCGGCATGATGAAGGTGCGGCCGATGTAGCGGTTCTTGACGAAGCCCTCGCGGTAATCCACGCCGAGGTGGCGCGCCAGTTCCATGGCCGAGGGCCGGCTCGAGTCGGGGATCGGGATGACCACATCGACGTCCTCGAAGCCGCCCATGGCGCGGATCTTGCTGGCGAGCTGCTCGCCCATGGCGAGCCGCGTCTGGTACACCGAGAGGCCGTCGATCACCGAATCGGGCCGCGCAAAGTAGACGAACTCGAACAGGCAGGGCATGCGCGACGGCGTCTCGCTGCACTGGCGCGTGTAGAGGTTGCCGCCGAACTCGATGAACAGCGCCTCGCCGGCATTGATGTCGCGCACCAAGCTGAAACCGAGCGTGTCCAGCGCCACGCTCTCCGAAGCCACCAGAAACTCCGGACCGTCGTCGGTCATGTTCGAGCCGTAGACCAGCGGGCGCACGCCATGCGGGTCGCGGAAGGCCAACAGGCCGTAACCGGCGATCAGCGCGACCACCGCGTAGGCCCCGCGACAGCGCCGGTGCACCGCCGCCACCGCGGCAAAGATGCCCTCGACGTCCAGCGCCGCGCCCCTGGCCTGCGCCGCGAGTTCGTGGGCAAGCACGTTGAGCAGCAGTTCGGAGTCGGAATTGGTGTTGAGGTGGCGCAGGTCCTGGCGGAACAAGTCATTCTTGAGTTCGGCGGTGTTGGTGAGGTTGCCGTTGTGCGCGAGCACGATGCCGAACGGCGAATTGACGTAGAAGGGCTGCGCCTCGGCCGGGTTCATGGCTGAGCCGGCGGTCGGGTAGCGCACATGCGCAATGCCGCTCGAACCATGCAGGTTGCGCATGTCGCGTGTGCGGAACACGTCGCGCACCAGACCGGAGCTCTTGTGCATGTGGAACACCGAGTCGGCCACCGTGCAGATGCCGGCCGCGTCCTGACCACGGTGCTGCAGCACCTGCAGGCCGTCGTAGAGCAACTGGTTGACCGGCGACCGCGCCACCACCCCGAGGATCCCGCACATGCGCTCTGTCTCCCTGACCGCGTCCCGTTGCATCCGCTGCGGCCTGACACCGCCGGCGGACACTCAATCGTAACGTATCCGGCTGGCGAAGGCCTGCGGCAGCGAGGGCCGCGCCCACTCCACCACCGCGACGAACCAGCGGCTGCTGGCCGCCTCGCGCCAGACCAGCGTCTCCGGCAAGGGCGTCATGCCGGCCAGCGCCACGCCCAGCAGCACCAGCAGGATGCCGCGCAACATGCCGAAGGCGAGCCCGAGCAGGCGATCGGCAACGCCCAACCCGAGGCTGCGCAGCACGCCGGCCAGCAGCCGCCCGGCCAGCATCACCAGCAGCAGCGTGGCGAGGAACAGGCCGACCGTGGCCACCAGGTAGCGCACCGTCTCGCCGCCGGCCGAGGCCGGCACCCAGTGCTGCGCCGCCGGCGCCAGATGGTTGGCCACGGCGAAGGCGAGCACCCAGCCGAGGATCGAGAACAGCTGCTGAACGGCGCCCTGCCACAGGCTGAGCAAGGTGGAGACACCCACCACCGCGATCACCGCATAGTCGAAGCCGGTCATGGTCGAACCGAGCGGCCGAAACCGGTCACGGTGCCTTGATCACCACTGGCAGCCCTGCCTCGCGCACCTTGTCGCGGGCTGCCAATGCCTCGGCCCGGTCGTCGAAGGGGCCGATGCCGACCCGCCACGAACCCTCCCCGGTCTGCGCCACGGCAGGCGAAAGCCCGAGCGCGGTGGCCTGCGCGGCGACCCGGTCGGCATTGGCACGGTCGTTGAAAACGCCCAACTGGAGCACGTAGGCACGGCTGGCGGCGCCGGGCTTGGCCGACTTGTCGGCCGGTGGCGAACCCCCATCCGGCTTGGCAGCCGTCACGGCGGCGGCGCGGTCGGCGGCGCTTGGCGCCGGCGAGGCGACCGGTTTCGCGCCGTTGCCGTGACCGGCAGGGGCGGCAGGCACGGGCGGCCCCGACCCGCCTTCCACCGGCAGCGCCTCTTCGCCCACCGTGTCGTCGGGCAGCGAGTCGGGCACGCTGGTGGGCCGCGGCGGCTCGACTTTGGAGGGTTCGGGGATGACGATCTCCGGGCCGTCGCCGAGCGGCTGCGAAGGGTCCTCGAGCACCAGCGGCAGACTCAGCACCACGATCAAGGTGAGCAGGATGGCGCCGACCAGACGGCGGCGCGCGCGCTTGCGCAACAGGATTTCGTCTTGCTCGACGGTCATGCGGCCTCCGCGGATGGACGGGCCCGGCAACGGACGGTCACGCCCTCACCTCGGCGAGCACCTCGGCCACCGTCAGGAAGGACCCGAACACGACGACTTTATCATTCTCGCCCAGCCGGTCGCGCAGTCGGCGCCAGGCCTCGACCGGGGTCGCCGCCATCTCCATCCGGCCCTGCGCCACGCGCCCCACCTCGGCCGCCAGGTCTTCGGCGCGGCGGCCGCGCGGCCCGGACAGGCCGGCCACCCACCAGGTATCGACCAGATCACCCAACTCGGCCACGGTGCCAGACGCATCCTTGTCAGCAAGGATGCTGAAGATGGCGTGCGTATGGCCACTCGGCGGAATGGCACGCAGATTGCGGGCGAGAATGGCCGCCGCGTGCGGGTTGTGCGCGACATCGAGGATCACCATCGGCCGCCCCGGCAGCACCTGGAAGCGCCCGGCCAGGTGCACGTTCATCAGGCCCTCACGGATGGCGCCGGCCGGCACCGGCAGGCGCTCGCGCATGGCGCCGAGCGCGGCAATCACGCCAGCCGCGTTCTGCAACTGGTGCTCGCCCACCAGCGCCGGCATCGGCAGCCCCGACAGCCGCAACCCCGCCCCCTCGAAGGCCCATTGGCGCTCCTGCCTGACGTAGCGGAAATCACGGTTGATCCAGTACGAATGCGCGCCGATGTCGGCGGCATGCGCCAGCAGCGTAGCGGGCGGGGCGGGATCGACGCAGATGGCCGGACGGTCTGCGCGGTAGATCCCCGCCTTCTCGAGCGCAATGGCCTCGCGCGTGTCGCCAAGGTATTCGGTGTGGTCCAAACCAATGGTCGTGACGATAGCGCAGTCGGCGTCCCACACATTCACCGCATCGAGGCGCCCACCCAAGCCGACCTCCAGCACCGCGCAATCCACGCCGGCGCGCATGAAGTGCCACATCGCCGCCAGCGTGGCGAATTCAAAGTAGGTGAGAGACTCCTCGCCGCGCGCCGCCTCGATAGCGGCAAAGCCCGCCACCAGGTCGGCATCGCTGGCCTCCGCGCCATCCACCCGCACGCGCTCGTTGTAACGCAGCAAGTGCGGCGAGTAATAGCTGCCGACGCGATAGCCGGCCGCGCTCAACATGGCACCCAGCAGCGCGCAGGTCGAGCCCTTGCCATTGGTGCCGGCCACAGTGAATACGGGGAACGCCGGGCGCAGGCCCATGCCCTCGGCGACCCGGCGCACGCGGTCCAGCCCGAGCAGGATGGCGCCGCGCTGCTGGCCCTCGAGCCAGACCAGCCAATCTGCCAGGCTTGCATCCGCGCCCGGCGCGGAGATCGGCGCAGACGGCGTCGGCACTGCGCTCAGGGCGGCACCGCTCAGTTCAGGCTCCTTGCCCCGAGACTTCCGGCTGGCCAGTCATCAATGCAAGCAGACGGGCGATGCGCTCGCGCATCTCGCGGCGGTCGACGATCATGTCGATGGCGCCCTTCTCGAGCAGGAATTCGGCGCGTTGGAACCCTTCGGGCAAGGTCTCGCGCACCGTCTGCTCGATCACGCGCGGGCCGGCAAAGCCGACCAGCGCACCCGGCTCGGCGATCACCACGTCGCCGATGAAGGCGAAACTGGCCGACACGCCACCCATGGTCGGGTCGGTGAGCACCGGGATGAACGGCAGTCCGGCGTCCGACAGCTGCTTGATGGCGGCGTTGGTCTTGGCCATCTGCATCAGGCTGAGCAGGCCTTCCTGCATGCGCGCGCCGCCACTGGCGGTGAAGCAGACGAAAGGCATTCGCTGCTCCAAAGCGACGCGCACACCGCGCACGAAGCGCTCACCCACCACCGAGCCCATCGAGCCGGCCATGAACTGGAACTCGAAGGCGGCCGCGACCAAGGGCACCTCGAGCATGGCGCCCTGCATCACCACCAAGGCATCGGTCTCGCCGGAAGCCGCCACCGCCTCGGCCAAACGGTCGGGGTAGCGCTTGCTGTCCTTGAAGCGCAGGGTATCGACTGGCACCACCTCGGCGCCGATCTCGAAGCGGCCGCCGGGGTCGAGGAACCAGTCCAGCCGAACCCGCGCTGCGATGCGCTGATGGTGGCCACATTTGGGGCAGACCTGCAGGTTCTGCTCGAGGTCGGTGGCATAGAGCACCGCCTCGCAGGCCGGACACTTGTGCCAGAGCCCTTCCGGCACCGACTTGCGGACCTGGCTGGCGTCGCGCTTGATCTTGGGTGGCAGCAGCTTGGTGAGCCAACTCATGCGACCTCCTGTGCGACCTCTGTCTGAACCGCCGAAACCATTCGCGCCTCAAGCACGACGCGCGGCGTCCACCGCACCGCGCAACTCCGACACCAGTGCCGCCACCCGCGGGTGCAGGTCGGCCGACGACGACGCCTCCATCTCCTGGATGATCCGGCTGCCAACCACCACCGCGTCGGCTACCTCGGCCACCGCCGCCGCCGAAGCCGCGTCGCGGATGCCAAAGCCGACGCCCACGGGCAGCGGGATCGCCGCCTGCAGCTTGGGCAGACGGTCCGCCACCTCGGAGCGGTCGAGGTGGGACGCGCCGGTCACACCCTTCAATGAGACATAGTACACAAAGCCCGACGCCAGACGCGCCACCTGCTCGACGCGCGCCTCGGTCGAGGTCGGCGCCAACAGGAAGATCGGGTCGAGGTCGTTGGCACGCACCGTACGCACCCAGTCAGCCGACTCTTCCGGCGGGATGTCGACCACCAGCACGCCATCGACACCAGCACGCTGTGCCAGCGCGGCAAAGTTCTGCCGGCCCATGGCTTCGATCGGGTTGGCGTAGCCCATCAGCACCACCGGCGTGCTGGCATCGCCGCGACGGAACTCGGTGACCATCTCCAGCACCTTGCGCAGAGTCATCTTCCGCGCCAGCGCGCGCTCGCTCGAGCGTTGGATCACCGGGCCGTCGGCCTGCGGGTCGGAGAAGGGCACGCCGAGTTCGATGATGTCGGCGCCGGCCTTGACCAGCGTGTGCATCAGCGGGACGGTCTCTTCGATCGACGGGTCACCGGCGGTGAAGAAGGGAATCAGCGCGACCTTGCGGTCGGCCTTGAGGCGCGCGAAGGCGCTGGCGATGCGGGACACGGGGAACCTTGGGTCTGGAGAAGCAGGGATGGGGGCCGAGATACGGGGCTGGGGAGACGGGGGCGGATCGGGAGTTCGGAGATGTGGATGCCGGGAAGCATGCCGACCGGACCGGCAGACGGTACATGTCCGCCCCGCACCGCCCGGCTCAAACCAGCCAGCGCCTCAGAGGGTGATGCCGGCAAGCCGGCTGACGGTATTGAGGTCCTTGTCGCCGCGACCGGACAGGTTGACCAGAATGACCTGGTCCTTGCCCATGGTCGGCGCCAGCTTGAGCGCGTGCGCCACCGCATGGCTCGACTCCAGCGCCGGGATGATGCCCTCGGTGCGGCACAGCAGGTGGAAGGCCTCGAGCGCTTCGGCGTCTGTGGCCGCGACATACTCGGCGCGACCGGAGTCCTTGAGCCAGGCGTGTTCGGGGCCGACGCCGGGGTAGTCCAGGCCGGCCGAGATCGAGTGCGTCTCGATGATCTGGCCGTCCTCGTCCTGCATCAGATAGGTACGGTTGCCATGCAGGATGCCCGGCGTGCCGGCGGAGAGCGGCGCCGCATGGCGGCCGGTCTCGACGCCGTCCCCGCCCGCCTCCACACCAATGAGCCGGGTCTTCTCAAACGGAATGTAGTCGTAGAAGATGCCCATGGCATTGCTGCCGCCACCGACACAGGCGACCACCGCATCGGGTTGACGGCCGATCATCTCCGGCATTTGCACCACGCATTCCTTGCCGACCACCGAGTTGAAGTCGCGCACCATCATCGGGTAAGGGTGCGGACCCGCCACCGTGCCGATGATGTAGAAGGTGCTCTCGACATTCGTGACCCAGTCGCGCATGGCCTCGTTGAGCGCGTCCTTGAGCGTCTTGCTGCCGCTCTCGACCGGCACCACAGTGGCGCCGAGCAACTTCATGCGGAACACATTGGGCGACTGGCGGGCGACGTCCTCGCTGCCCATGTAGACCACGCATTCCATGCCGTAGCGCGCCGCCACGGTGGCCGAGGCCACGCCGTGCTGGCCGGCGCCGGTCTCGGCAATGACACGCTTCTTGCCCATGCGGCGGGCCAGCAAGGCCTGGCCGACGGTGTTGTTGACCTTGTGCGCGCCGGTGTGGTTCAAGTCCTCGCGCTTGAGGAAGATGCGCGCGCCGCCGGCGTGCTCGGTCAAGCGCTTCGCGAAATAGATCGGACTCGGCCGGCCGACGAAGTGCTTGAGTTCGTAGGCCAGCTCGGCCTGGAACTCGGCGTCCCTGCTCGCTTCTTCGTAGGCCTCGCGCAACTCGGTGAGCGCGCGCACCAGCGTCTCGGCGACGAACACGCCGCCGTAGGGCCCGAAGTGGCCCCGCGCGTCCGGCAGGTCATACATCTTCATTGCGAACACCTTTCACGAACTTGCGGATCAGGTCCGCGCACTTGACACCCTTTTCCCGCTCGACACCGCTGGATACATCCACAGCATAGGGCCGCACCCGACGCACCGCCTCTCCCACATTGTCTGCGTCCAGACCGCCGGACAGGATGAGCGGCAGGGGCAGTCGATCGGGGATCAGCGACCAGTCGAAGCGCTGGCCGGTGCCCCCGGGAACGCCCGGTTGAAAGGCATCCAACAGCAGGCCGCGAGCCCCGCGGAAATCGTTGCTGCAGTGTAGCAAATCCAGCCCCGGCCTGACCCGTAGCGCCTTGATGTAGGGGATTTCGGCTGCCGCGCACTGCGTCGGCATCTCGTCGCCGTGATATTGAGCGAGGTCGAAGCCGACCTTGGCATGGGTGGCGCGCACATCCGCTGGATCGGCGTCGACGAACAGCGCGACCGCGGTGACGAAAGGCGGCAGCGCACGGACGATGGCCGCAGCCTGTTCCGGCGTGACGTGGCGCGGACTGGGCGGATAGAACACCAGACCGATGGCGTCGACGCCAGCCTCGACCGCCGCCAACGCATCGTCGACGCGGGTAAAGCCGCAGACCTTGATGCGGGTGCGATGCGGCGGCGTGGGGCGTGGGCGGTCGTGGCTCATGGCGGGCAAGATGCTACGGCAAGCGGGAGGCCGGCGCGGTCGGCGGCAGGCCCCACGCAGCATCGTAGTCGACGCCGGCAAAGTAGAGTCCGTCCGGCGCGAAGGTCGGGGCGGCGCGGGTGCGGTCGCGCGCCGCGAGCAGGTCGCCGAGCCATGCCGGCGGCTGGCGGCCGGCGCCGACGTAGACCAGCGCACCGACGATGTTGCGCACCATGTGGTACAGAAAAGCGTTCGCGTGCAGGTCGAAGGTCAGGACATCGCCTTGGCGCGCGATGTCGAGCCGGTGCAGCGTCTTGACCGGCGATTTGGCCTGGCACTCGGCAGCGCGGAAGGCCGAGAAATCGTGCTCGCCAAGCAGCAGCGCAGCCGCCTCGCGCATCGGCGCCGCATCCAGCGGCCGGGGGAACCAGCCGACGCGCCCGGCGGCCAGTGCCGGCCGCACCGCGCGGTTCAGCAGAACGTACCGGTAGTGCCGGCCGGTGGCCGAGAAACGCGCATGAAAGTCGTCCGCCACCGGATGCGCCCACAGCACGGCGACACTGTCGGGCAGGTAGCGATTGACGCCGCGCACCCATGCCGAGAGGGGCCGCTGCGCCTCGGTGTCGAAATGCGCGACCTGCTGCAGGGCGTGGACGCCAGTGTCGGTGCGGCCGGCGGCGTGCACACGCGCCGGCGCCCCGGCGATCTCGCCGAGGGCGCGTTCGAGCGCGTCCTGCACGCTGGCGACGTCGGCCTGCGACTGCCAGCCGAAGAAGCCCCGCCCGTCGTACTCGAGGCCCAGCGCGATACGCATCGGCGGGGGTCAGGCGTCGGCGGGTGGCTGCGGTACCTGCATGCCGAAGCGCAGCATGGTGCGTCGCGCCAGACCGGCCCGTTGCGGATTTTCCTGGTCGGCCAGCATGCCCTCGAGGATGGCACGGGCACCCTCCGGATCGCCCATGTCGAGGTAGGCCTTTGCAAGATTCACCTCGACATCTTCGAGATCGGCCTCGCTGCCCGCATCGTCCTCGTCGCCCGATGCCGCTGCGGGCGAGCCATCCGCAGCGGCGGGGGCGTCTCGCGTCGGCGCCGCTGCTGCGGGCTCGGCTGCCGCCGCGCCGTCCGCCAGCGGTTCTTCGTAGGCGAGCAGGGCCTCAAGGTCGGGGATCTCCCCGGTCGCGGCGCTCGCCGGGGCAGCGGCCGCAGTGGCCTTGATCGCCGCCTGCGCCGCCGCAATGGCCTCGGCGCTGAACATGCCGTCCAGCTCGTCCGCCGGTGCGTCGGCGTCGGGCTCCGCCGTGACGTCATCCAGCCGGGCCACGGCCACCGCCGGTTGCGGCGTGGCGTCGAGCGGGGCACCCTCGCCGAGCGGCTCATCGAGCGCAGCGGCCATCGACTCGTCGACCACGCCGAGGACTGCCGGCGCCGTGGCAGCCGCCACCGCGCCGGCCTGTTCCGGCTCCCCTGCTTGGCGCCGCGCGCGGCGGCGTCGCCACAGCCAAGCCGCCCCGGCAAGGACCAGCGTGGCCGCTGCGCCGCCAACAAGCCACGGCAGTGCCGGATGATCCAAAGCGCCCGCGAGCGCGGCGGTCAGCGGCGCGGGCTCGGGGGTCACCGCGGCGGGCGCGGCGGAG
>VEQZ01000001.1 GCA_018882975.1 Rhodocyclaceae bacterium
CCCTTGCCGCTCGCCCAGCCAGCGGTCCAAGTGCACCGGGACCATAGGGTCTGCGCGGGCGATCCACTCGTCGGCCAGCCGCGAGGCCTGCTCAAGCAAATCGGCATCGCGCTCGGGGTCGGCAAACCGCAACAAAGGCTGCCCGCTCTGCGACTTGCCGAGCAATTCACCCGGCCCGCGCAGCTCCAGGTCGCGGCGCGCAATCTCAAAGCCGTCGGTACTGTGGCGGATGATCTCCAGCCGCCTGCGTGCGTTCTCCGAGAGGCCAGGTTCAAAGAGCAGGATGCAGTGACTCTGGCGCGGCCCGCGCCCGACCCGCCCACGTAGCTGGTGGAGTTGCGCCAAACCCAGCCGCTCGGCGTGCTCGATCACCATCCAGGTGGCGTTGGGCACGTCGACGCCGACCTCGATGACCGTGGTCGCGACCAGCCAGTCGATCTCGTGGCGCTGAAAGGCGCCCATCACTGCTGCCTTTTCCGCCGCTGCCAAACGCCCGTGCACCAACCCGAAGCGCACCTCGGGGTGGGTCGTGCGCAGTTCCTCGTAGGCCTCGGTGGCGGCGCGCAACTGCAGCGCCTCCGATTCATCGACCAGGGGGCAAACCCAATACAACTGATGCCCGTCGGCGCAGGCCCGCGCCAACTTTTCGACCACCTCGGCACGGCGAGGGTTGCCGATGACGCGCGTCTCGATCGGGCTGCGGCCGGGTGGTAACTCGTCGATCACGGAGACATCCAGATCGGCGTAGTAACTCATCGCCAAAGTTCTCGGGATGGGTGTCGCACTCATCATCAAGCTGTGCACGCCAGCGCCCTTTCCAGATAGGCTCAACCGCTGAGCCACGCCAAATCGGTGTTGCTCGTCGACCACCACCAGCGCCAGCGCGCGGAAGTCCACGCCCTTTTGGAACAGTGCGTGGGTGCCCACCACCACATCGACCTCACCGGCCGCCACCGCCGCAGCCAGCCGCTCGCGCTCGGCCTTCTTCTGCCCCCCCGAGAGGCCCGCCACGCGCACGCCGAGCGGCTCGAGCCATTGGCGGAACTTGGCCAAGTGCTGCTCGGCAAGCAGCTCGGTCGGTGCCATCACCGCCGCCTGCCGAGCGTTTTCCACAGCGCGCAGGCAGGCCATGGCGGCAACGATGGTCTTGCCCGCGCCGACGTCGCCCTGCAGCAGGCGCTGCATCGGCTGCGGTCGCGCGAGGTCGGCAGCGATGTGCGCCCACGCGCGCTGCTGCGCGCCGGTGAGCGGAAAAGGCAGGCTGAGCACCAGCGTGCTGACCAGATCAGACGGCCTTGACCCGGTAGGTCCTCTTGCCGACGCTTCGCCGGCATCGACTCGGTGCGGGACCAAGCCATCTGGCCCCGGCCCTGAAGGTTTCGCGATGAGAGTTCCACCAGGCGGCAGCGGAGCAGCGGCCAAGGCCGCCCGCGCCCGCCGCGCCAAGCGCAGGCTCAGTCTTTGAGCCAGCAATTCATCAAAGCGGACGCGCTGCCACGCCGGGTCGTTTCCGGCGGGGATGCTCAGCGGGTAATGCAGCCGCGCCAAGGCCTCGCGCAACGCCGGCAGACCAAGCCGCGCACGGGTCTCGGCAGACAAGGTATCGGACCAGTCGATCTCGGCAAAGGCCGCCGCAACGGCCCGCCGGATGGTCGGCTGGGCAACGCCAGCCACCGTGGGATACACCGCGGTCAGGCCGGCCTTGGTCGGCGCGCCCGGCTCGCTTGCTCTCATGCGCGGGTGGATCATCTCGCGGCCGAACAGGCTGCCGCGCACCTCGCCGTACAGGCGCAGCCAACTGCCGACCGGCAGCGCCGCCAGTTGTGCATTGGAAAAGTGCATCAGCCGCACGGTGATCTCGTCACCGTGCTCGTCGCGCACCTTGCCGATCCACTGCCGGCGCGGCCGCTGGCGCACCTCGCCGTGCACCAGTCGGCCTTCGGTCAGGGAATGGTCGCCGGGCACCAAGGCGCCGATCGGCGTAACGCGCGACTCGTCCTCGTAGCGAAGCGGCAGGTGCAGCACGCACTGCCAAGGATCGGTCAGGCCCAGCCGCACCAGCCCGCCCGAAGCAGAAGACCCGCCAAGCGCGGGAGTATGCGGTGAACCAGAACGGCGCGGTGCGGTCACGGGATGTCCCGCCGCGCCGCGCCCGCGGTGCTCAGAGCACCAGCACCGCGTCGATCTCGACCAAGGCGCCGCGCGGCAGGCTGGCCACACCCACCGCGGCGCGTGCCGGGTAGGGCTGAGGCACGTACTCGGCCATCAACTCGTTGACCTTGGCAAAATGGCCGAGGTCGGTCAGGTACACGGTAAACCGTACCGCGTTGCCGAGATTGCCGCCCGCCTCGTGCGCCACCGCTGCCAAGCTCTTGAACACGCGGTGGATCTGCGCATCGATGCCCTCGACCATCAGCATGGTCTCCGGATCGAGGCCGATCTGGCCCGAGCAGTAGACGGTGTCGCCGACACGGACGGCCTGCGAGTAGGTGCCGATTGCCTTGGGCGCGTCCGGCGTGGCGATGATGCGTTTCTCGGTATGGGTGCTCACGACTTGCTCACTTGAGGTCTTTGACCAGCGCGTTGCGGAACTCCGCGCCAACCGGGTCCACCGTCACCGAATACTCCGGATGGCTGATGCCGGCGGCCAGCGCGACGCCGTACTTGAGCGCCTCGGCCATGTCCTTGTCGAGTTCGAAGCGCATGAAGTGCACGGCGCTGGTTTTCTCGTCGTTCTCGCGCTCGAGGTCCTCGTCGGCGATGGCCCAGACCTTCTCGCGGCCCTCGACCTGCAGCCAGACCTTGTCCTCGATACCGCGCAGCTTTTTCAACTGCGCCGCGCGCACGTCCGCGTCCGGGTACTCGATCATCATGGTCGCCTTGAAGTTGCGGCCATCCGGGATCAGCGGCGTGTAGGCCTCCAGCTCATCGCGGATGCCCTCTTCCTCAAAGATCTTCTCGATGCGCAGCATCTCCTGGATCTGGTAGCGGATGGTCATCTCGTCCTCGAACAGCAGGGTGACGTGCTCGCCCAGCGCGAGGCTGCGCAGGCGCTTGTGCGCGATCACCTCGGCGCGGAAGTCCTTGCGCACGCGGGCGTAGTGTTCGAGCGTCCAGAGCGATTCACGGGTCAGTGTCATGTGAGTCTCCTGAATAAAAAGTTGTAGGTGCTTACAGACCGTAGGCGCGCGCCAGCAGCGACAACGGGTGCTGCACCTTGTCGTCGGTCGGGCCGTTGGCCACGCCGGCGTCGATGCCCTGCGCGATGTGATGGCCGGCGAGCTGGCAGTCGGAGGCGATGTAGTCCACGGCGCCGTTGGGGTGCTCGTTCATCTGGCGGAACATCGGCTTGCCGATCTTCAGCGACATCTCGTGGAACTCCTTCTTCACGCCCCAAGTGCCGGCGTGGCCGGAGCAGCGCTCCACCGTGTTCACCGCCGTCTCCGGCACCTTCTGCAGCATCTCGCGGGTCTTCTGACCGACGTTCTGCACGCGCAGGTGACAGGCGACGTGGTAGCTCACATTGCCCAGCGGCTGCTTGAAGTCGGTCTTGAGCAGGCCATCCTTGTCGCGTGCCACAAAGTACTCAAAGGGGTCGAACATCGCCGCCTTGACCGCCTGGATGTCCGCGTCGTCGGGGAACATCAGCGGGATCTCCTGCTTGAACATGAGCGTGCACGAGGGAATCGGCGTGACGATGGCATAGCCCTCGCGCGCCAGACGCGCCAGTTGCGGGATGTTCTCGCGGGTCAGCTTCTCCACCGACTCGAGGTCACCGAGTTCGAGCTTGGGCATGCCGCAGCAAGCCTGCTTCTCGACCACCACGAAGGGGATCTCGTTGTGCTCGAGCACCTTGATCAGGTCGTGGCCGATGCCCGGCTCGTTCCAGTTGACGTAGCAGGTGGTGTAGATGGCGAGCTTGCCGGGGCTGCGCTTGCCGTCCCTGACGGCGTGCTTCTGCGACTCGGCATGGCTGGACTCGAAGGGACTCGAGGTGAAGTCGGGCAGCCAGGCGGTCTTGTGCACGCCCAGCAGCTTTTCACCGAGGACACGGGCGGGCTTGGTCTTGGCCAGCGCGTTGACGGTCTGCGCCACCACCGGGATGGCGGCGAGCTTGCCGTTGAGCGCGGTGTTGGAGAGGGTCTTGTCGCGGAAGGCGGTGGGGATGCCCTTCTTGAACTCGATCGCCTTGTGCTGCAGCATCAGGTGCGGGAAGTCGAGGTTCCACGGGTGCGGCGGCACGTACGGGCACTTGGTCATGTAGCAGACGTCGCACAGGTAGCACTGGTCGACCACCTTGTGGAAATCGGTCTTGGCCACGCCATCGACTTCGCCGGTCGGGCCCTCGTCGATCAGGTCGAACAGCACCGGGAAACTGCCGCACAAACTCACACAGCGGCGGCAACCGTGGCAGATGTCGAACACGCGTTCGAGTTCGGCCTCGACCGCGGCCTCGTCATAGTAAGCCGGGTTCTTCCAGTCGATCGGGTGGCGGATCGGGGCTTCGAGCGAGCCTTCGCGGACGGTCATGATCGGTCTCCAGAGGTGTCGGACGCGACTTTACTGCACGGTGGCACAGGCGTTAAGCGGATGCCGGGGCGAACCTTTCGGCCGCACAAACAAACGGGGGTGCCGCAAGACACCCCCGCGCACTGCAAACACCTGATCAGGCAGCCAGGCCTTCCAGCGCCTTGGCGAACTTGTTGGCATGCGAACGCTCGGCCTTGGCCAGCGTCTCGAACCAGTCGGCGATCTCGTCGAAACCTTCGTCGCGCGCATCCTTGGCCATGCCCGGGTACATGTCGGTGTACTCGTGGGTCTCGCCGGCGACGGCCGAAGCCAGGTTCTGTTCCGAGCTGCCGATCGGCATGCCGGTGGCCGGGTCGCCGACTTGGGCCAGATAGTCGAGGTGGCCGTGGGCGTGGCCGGTCTCGCCTTCGGCGGTCGAGCGGAACAGCACGGCGATCTCCGGGTGGCCTTCGACATCGGCCTTGTTTGCGAAGTACAGGTAGCGGCGGTTGGCTTGGCTTTCGCCAGCGAAAGCGTCCTTCAGATGCTGATGGGTCTTGCTGCCTTGGAGTTGCGGCATTTGAGTCTCCTCGTTCCCGTTGATGAGAGGGTAGGTAAGGCCCCGGTCGTGTTCCGCCCGGTGCGTTCATAACTTCCGTCTATCAAGATGATAAATTATTGTTGAACAATCTATCAGCCAGACGCGCGGACTATAGTCGGACTGGCGTGCAAAGAAAAGGTGCCGCGAGTGAACGGTCGGCAAATCAAGAAATCAATGAGCCGGTCCGCCGCGACTGAACCTGCGCTCGAGGGCCTGCGGGCGCGGGCCCGCCAAACCCGCTTCCGGCAAGTCGTCTCGCCCGCGGCCGATGAAGTGCGGGAGTGCGCGGGGAACCATCGGCGGGGGGGTCCGTAACGATTGCGGCTCTTCACAAAGCCAATGACGTTCCGCTCATGACGCGAAAAGAGGGCCTGCTGCACCAGCCGCCGGGCCACGCGGCACAACCGAGTGCCACCGAAAGTGTTGTGCAGCGGCTGGTCCAATGGGTCCACCACAGCCGTTGCCCACCAACGAAGCGGGTGGGCGCGAGATCTTCGAGTCTTCGCGGCGCAACAACGGCCCACGACATCACGGGTGTGCTGGTGGCACACGACTGCTGATTCACGCAGGTCCTCGACGGGCCCGCTGGTGCCGTGAGCGAGTTGCTGACGCGCATCGAAAACGACCACCGCAACGTTGAGTTCCCGCTGCTGCGCGCCGGAACTGTCGAATGGCGCGACTTTGGCGAGTGGTCGATGGCCTCAACCGTGGCCAATGCCGATAGTTTTGGCGAAATGCTGGAGACTTTCATGGCCGACAAGGCCGCAGCAGCCCAAGTCCTGAGCCGCTTCATCCTTGAAGGACGCTGGCACGCTTGAGCGCAGCGCCGGTCCTGCTCAGCCCACGGCAACCTCACCCAGCAAGCTGCTGCGGCTGTCGAGTCGCGCCAGGCCAACCGGCGAAACGCTGACCATGCGCGTGCGACGGTCGGGCCCGACCACGAGTGTCAGAAAGCCCGCCCCGGCCAGCAGACGCAGACGCCTGTGGAGAGTGGGCAGGGTGCCAAAGCGCCCGGTGCGGACCAGGTCGGTGATGCGCACCGGTTGCTGCAGTGCGTTCTGCGCGCAGATCCACGCCAGCAATGCATCGTCTTCGGCGGCGCCGGCAGGCTGCCCGGCGTAGAAGTCCTGGATGGCGTTGGTGAAGTTGACAAACATGTTTCCCATTTTGCGTCCTTATGTTCCGAGGATTGCCGGTGGCGGCGGGGCCCGGCGGGTCAGGGAGCCTCGGCGAGCGCGCTTTGCCCGTGCAAAGCGGTTTCACGCGCGTCGAGCGTCATGCTGGAAAGCGCCAGCGACAACTTTTCCAGTTGCTTGATCAACAAGGCGGCGTCCTGCGCGGCAAGGCCGAGAGCGCACAAGAAGTTCTCACGGATGGCGAGCAGGGACGCTTGGCGCTCGCCGCCACGCGCGGTCGCCTCGACCATGCCTTGCCCGACCACCGCCCGCAATGCGATGTACCCGGCAATGCGATGTACCCGGCGCAATTGAGGCGATGACTGCGCGGCAGCCGGTCCCAGCGCCCGATGAACTGCGCACTGACAGTGTGCGGACGAAAGCACAGGTGGCTATCGACGCCTATCTGCGGATGCAAAGCGCTGCAGGTTTCGCTCGTCATGTCGGAAACTCCGTAATGAGCGTGACAGCGGCCGCGGGTTGCGTCGTGGGCGCAGGCACCGGCGCACCGGTCAGGGTGGGTCCGCTGCTTCGCAACCGCGAGCCCTGATCATCAGGCTAGCGCTTTTCGTCTGCGCTTGCAACAAACATTTACCGCAACTTCTTAAATTGGAACATGTACAGGAAGTTCCGCGGCAGGGGCGGTGTCGTCAGGGTCGCGCCATGCCTCGGGACGCGCAGGGACGGCCCCGAGGGGCTGCGGCTCACCATGCTGCTAAGGAGCCGTACGCGAACAAACGAGGTCAAGAAAGCAAAAGGGCCAGCACGCGGCTGGCCCCTCTGCAGGTGAACTGGTGGCGAATCAGGGACTCGAACCCCGGACCTGCGGATTATGATTCCGTCGCTCTAACCGACTGAGCTAATTCGCCACGAACCTAGTAGTCTAGGCCCTAAGGCGCATCGGGTCAATGTCTCATCCTCGCCCCCCCCGCGCACGCCTCTGGAACCCCGACCATGCAAGCGGCAGACGACACCCAGACCCCGCACGACAGTGCACCCTATGCCGCCATCGTGGCTGGCGGCGGCATCGTCGGCGCAGCGGCCACGCTCGGCCTTCTGGCGCGCGGCGACCGGGTGCGCTGGTTGCGCCGCGCGCTCGCCATGCCGCCCCTGCCCGAGGGCTACGCGGCGCGGGTTTATGCGCTGTCGCCAGGCAATCTGGCGTGGCTGGAGTCGCTGGGTGTCGTCGATCATCTCGACCGCGACCGCATCGGCAGCGTGCGCGCGATGGAGATCCGCGCGCCCCACGGCGGTGGCCTCGACCTCTCGGCGCTGCAGGCAGGCGTGGCGGAGATGGCGCTGATCGTCGAGAGCGACAACCTGTTGCGCGCGCTCGAAAAGGCGCTTAGCAGTTACGGTGCCTTCGACGCGGGACCCGGCGAGGCACAGGTGAGCGGGCTCTCCACCACCGGCGCGGCAGCGTCCGCGCAGCGCATGGCGTGCACGGCATCGCCGCCCTGCGCAGCGGCGCGGGCCTGCGAAATCGGTGCCGCGCGGGCGGACGCCGACCAGGCGCTGGCGCTGCACTTGAGCGATGGCAGTTCGCTGGCCACCCGCCTGCTCATCGCCGCCGATGGCGCCGCCTCGCCGCTGCGCGGCCTCGCCGGCATCGACACCGTCGGCCGCGACTACGGCCACCGTGCGGTGGTCGCCAATTTCATCTGCGAGAAGCCGCACCGCGGCATCGCCTGCCAGTGGTTCGGCGCCAGACCGAGTAAGGGGTCGGCCACGGTGCTGGCCTGGCTGCCACTGCCCGGGCAGCACGTGAGCATGGTCTGGAGCCTGCCCGAGGCGCGCGCCGCCGACCTGCTGGCGCTCGACGCCGGCGCCCTGACCGCGCGCGTCGCCGCCGCCGGCGGCCACCGCTGGGGTGGCATGCGGCTGGTCTCGGCACCGCAGGCCTTCCCGCTGCGCCGGCAGCGCGCGCGCCGACTCACCACCACAAGACTGGCGCTGGTCGGCGATGCCGCGCACGTCGTCCACCCGCTGGCCGGGCAGGGCATGAACCTCGGCCTGCGCGACGTGCGCGCCCTGCTCGAGGCCACCGCCGGTCGCCGCGACCCCGGCAGCGCGCACGCGCTGGCACGCTACGCGACGCTGCGGCAGGTCGACGTCCACGCCATCGAGACCCTCACCGATGGCCTGTTCCGGCTGTTCGGCGGCGGCATCGGCAGCCTGCTCGGCGGCCACGGCATGGGCCTGCTGAACCATCTGGCGCCGGTGAAATCCGAGATGGTGCGGCAGGCCATGCGCTGACACCCTTGCGCTGCGCGAGCCGATCCCGCAGTGCGGATCGCCCCGCGGGGGCTGCGCGGCGGGCCCCGCGCCCGGCGCGCTCACGCTGGCGACGCACCCGACCTCCCCCACACCTTCCCAACCCCCAACCCCCGAGACCCGAGCGCCCAGCCATGATCCGCCCCACCTTTGTCGCCACCGGCGCCGCCGTGCTGGCCGCGTCCCTCGCGCTGCTCGCCAGCCCCGCTGCCGCCAACGACGCACTGCGCAAGTCGCTGCAGTCGCGCTTTCCCGACCTCGGCATCGAGCAGGTCAACAAATCGCCGATCCCCGGCCTGTGGGAGGTCTACGCCGACGGCCAGATCTTCTACGCCGACGACAAGGGCGACCACGTGCTGCTCAACGGCATGCTGGTCGACACGCGGACGCGCACCAACCTCACCGACGAGCGGCTGTCCAAGCTGCGCACCATTGACTTCGCCAGCCTGCCGCTCGACATCGCCATCAAGGAAGTCAAGGGCAACGGCAAGCGCAAGCTGGTGGTGTTCTCCGATGCCGACTGCCCGTTCTGCAAGCGCTTGGAGAAGTCCCTGCTCGAGGTGACCGATGTGACCGTCTACACCTTCCTCTACCCCATCGACAAACTGCACCCGCAGGCCAACGAGCGCTCGCGGCGCGTCTGGTGCAGCGCCGACCGGCTCCGTGCTTGGAAGGACTGGATGCTCGAGGGCCGGAACCCGACTGCCGCCGCCGATTGCGACAACCCGGTCGCCAAGGTCGCCGCGCTGGGCGAGAAGTACCGCGTCAACGGCACGCCGACGCTAGTCTTTTCCAATGGCCGCACGGTGCCCGGCGCGCTCGGCGCCAAGGACATCGAGCGCTACTTGAACGACGCCGGCAAGTAAGCCCTCACTGTCGCGGCCGCAGCACCCACATCCGCCCGGGCTGCTGCATGCGGCCGGCTTTGGCGGCGGCCACCTCCCCGCGGCCCCAGAACAGGTCGGCACGGACGCTGCCGCGAATGGCGCCGCCGGTGTCCTGCGCCGCCATCAGCCGGCGGATGGCGCTGCCATCGTCGGGGTCGGTGGTGGCGAGCCACACCGGGCTGCCGAGCGGCACCGCGTTCACATCCACGGCGATGCTGCGCGCGGGTGTGAGCGGCACGCCGAGCGAGCCGGGCGGGCCGTCCTCGCTCGGCGGCAGTTCGCGGAAGAACACGTAACTGGGGTTGGTGGCCAGCACGGCGTCGCGCTCGGCCGGGTTGGCAGCCAGCCAGGCGCGGATCGACTGCATGCTCACACCGTCGCGGCTCAGTGCGCCTCGCTCCACCAGTGACTTGCCCACGGCGCGGTAGGGATGGCCGTTCTGGTCGGCGTAACCCAGACGCAGGACGCTGCCATCGTCCAGTTGCAGGCGACCGGAACCCTGCACCTGCATGAAGAACAGGTCGACCGGGTCGGCGGCCCAGGCGAGGACGGGCGCGGGTAGCGGCGCTGAAAGGAGCTTTCCGTTGGCCGTTCCATTTCCATTGCCGCTGCCATTGCCGGTTCCGCCGCCGTTGCTGGCGAGTTTGGCGGCTGCGCTGCGCGCATCGATCTCGGCGCGGCTGGCGTAGGGCACCAGCCGGCGTCCGTCGAGCCGTCCGCGCAGGCGCTTGCCCTTGAGGTCGGGATCGATGGCGACCAGGTCGACGCTGATCAGGTCGTCCGGCACACCGTGGACGGGCACGCTGCAGTCTGGCTTGCGCGCGCGGCAGGCGCGGATCTCCGGCTCGTAGTAGCCGGTGACCAAGCCCTCGCTGCCGCCATTGCCGTTGCTGAGTTCGACCGGCTCGAAGCGCGCTTCCCAGAAGGCGCGCGCGGCCGCGTCGTCGCCGGCAAGCACGGAACGCGCGGCGGCGCAGGCCGCCGCCAGCGGCTTGTCTGGCTTGATCGCCTTGCAGCCGTTGAGGAACACCGCCAGCGCCTCGGCGTGGCGGTCGTCGGCCCAGCCCGGCAGGTCGGCAAAGCTCACCACGCGGCCGGTGGCCTGTGTGGCCGGGGCCGGGCGCGCTTCGGCGGCGGCAGGGGCGGACGCGGCTGGTGCCGGTTGCGCCGGGCGCGTGGCGGGCAGCGGCTCACGCGGCGGCGGGCGCCCGGGCAGGCGCAGTTGCGCGCAGCCGGCAAGCACGGCGAGCACGGCGATGCCCGGAACCGCCTGGCGCAGCGCCGCCATCGGGGGGGAAGGCCGCGGCGCGGAAGGCCGCGGGGGAGAAGGCCGCGGCGCGGTCACCGGGGGCTCGGCTGCCGGGCGCACCGCATGCAGCTTCAGTGCAGCGTCCTCGGCAGGCACAGCTGAAACGGCGGGATCTCGGCCTCGAAGCGGGTGCCGTCGGCGGCGACCATCTGATAGCTGCCATGCATGGTTCCCACCGGCGTGCCGATGGATGCGCTGCTGGTGTACTCGAAGTGCTGACCGGGCGCCAGCCAGGGCTGCTCGCCGACCACACCCTGACCGCGCACCTCCTGCAGGCGCTTGAGCGCATCGGTGATCACCCAATGGCGTGCCACCAGTTGCGCCGGCACCGAGCCGCTGTTGCGGATGGTCACCGTGTAGCCGAACACGTAGCGGTCGGCGACGATGTCCGACTGCTCGGGGAGGAACACGGCGTGGGCCGTGACCTCGATGCGGTGGATGGCGTCGTCGCTCATGGCGCGATTGCAACGGATTTCGGGCTCGTGCGCAAGGCGCGCTGGTGCGCGCGCGGGCCTCGGTTACACTGGCGGGCTTTCGAAACGGCACCGCCGGCCCATGTCCGCAGACCCGAAGTCCGGATTCGTCATCGCCCCGAGCCTCCTCTCAGCCGATTTTGCGCGGCTGGGCGAGGAGGTGCGCAACGTTGTCGCCGCCGGCGGCGACTGGATCCACTTCGACGTGATGGATAACCATTACGTGCCCAATCTGACCATCGGCCCGCTGGTGTGCGCCGCCATCCGTCCGCACACCGCCGCGACCATCGACGTGCACCTCATGGTGCGCCCGGTCGACCGCATCGTGCCCGACTTCGCCCGCGCCGGCGCTGATCTGATCAGCTTCCACCCCGAGGCCTCGGACCACGTCGACCGCACCCTGAGCCTGATCCGTGAGCAGGGCTGCCAGGCCGGGCTGGTGCTCAACCCGGCCACGCCGTTGATGCACCTCGAGCACGTCCTCGACAAGCTCGATCTGGTGCTGCTGATGTCGGTGAACCCCGGCTTCGGCGGACAATCGTTCATCGCTTCCACGCTTCCCAAGTTGCGCGCCGTGCGTGCGCTGCTCGACACCCACGCGCGCGAGACCGGCCACCGTATCCGCCTCGAGGTGGACGGCGGCATCAAGGTCGACAACATCGCCGAAGTGGCGCGAGCCGGCGCCGACACCTTCGTCGCCGGCTCGGCGATCTTTGGCGCCGCCCGCGACAGCGACCAGCACCGCTACGACAGCGTCATCGCCGCCATGCGCGCGGCGCTGGCTGGCGTCGCGCCCGCCGCGGCCGGCAGTCGGCACGGCAGCCACTGACGCCGCGAGGACCGTCCTGTGACCGCGAACGCTCTCGCCAGGCCCGCCGCCGCCACCGCACAAGTTGCCAGCGACTGCGTCCCGCCCCTTACGGTGCGGGCACTGCTCATCGACCTTGACGGCACACTGCTCGAGTCGGGACCCGACCTCGCCCGCGCCATGAACCGCACACTGGCGGAGCAGGGTCTGGGCGAACTGCACCTGCCGCAGGTAGTCAGTTTCATCGGTCGCGGACTGGCTCATTTGTTGAGCCAGTCCCTGCAGGTGGCTTTGGGGCGCACGCCCGCCCAAGTCGAGGTCGATGCCCTGTTGCCGCGCTTTGAGGCACACTACGAGGACCTGCTGGGCTTCGATTCGCCACCCTACCCGGGCGTTGTCGAAGGTCTTGGCGTGTTGCGCGAGGCCGGCTTCGCGCTGGCCTGCGTCACCAACAAACACGAGCGCTTCACCCTGCCGCTGCTGGCGAAGACCGGGCTCGCACCGTTCTTTGACCTGGTGGTGAGCGGCGACACCTGTGCCCGCAAGAAACCGCACCCGGACATGCTGCTGCACGCTTGCATGCACTTCGGCGTGACCCCGGCCGAGGCGCTGATGGTCGGCGACTCGAGCAACGATGTCGAAGCCGCGCGCGCCGCCGGTTGCCCGGTGTGGTGCCTGCCCTACGGCTACAACGAAGGCGGCCCGGGCGTGCCGCCTGCTGCCGACCGCCTCATCGGCTCGATGCTCGAACTTCCGGCCTTGCTGGCACTGGCCGGTCGCGACCGGGCGATGGGCAAGCCATGAACCGCGAGGACTTCGACCGTCTGGCAGCGGCCGGCCACACGCTCATTCCGGTGATGCGGGAAACCTACGCCGACCTCGAGACGCCGCTCACTGTCTACCTCAAGCTCGCCAACCGGCCGGACTCCTTCCTGCTGGAGTCGGTGGTGGGCGGCGAGCGCTTCGGGCGCTACTCGATCATCGGTCTGCCCGCACGCGAACGCTTGGTGGTGCGGGCTCATGACGTGAGCCTAGAGCGCGACCGGCGTGTCGTCTGGTGTCGCGAAGCCGCCGATCCGCTCGATGCGGTGCGCGGGCACATGGCTGCGGTCAGGGCCGCCCCCTGCGAGGGCCCGGCGCGCTTCGCCGGCGGCCTGTCGGGCTACTTTGCCTACGACATCGTCCGTTACGTCGAGAAGCGCCTGGCCGACAGCGCCCCGCCCGACCCGCTTGGCCTGCCCGACATCCTGCTGCTGGTCAGCCACGAACTCGCAGTGTTCGACAACCTGCGCGGCAAACTCTCGCTGATCGTCTGGGCCGAACCGACGCAGCCCGACGCCTTCAACTTGGCCCAGAAACGCCTCGATGCGCTCACCGCGCAGCTGGATCAAGTCGCGCATGCGCCCGCCGCGGTCAGTGCGCCGCCGGTCGATGCGGTGCGCGAATGGCCGGAGTCGGGCTTTCTGCAGGCGGTCGAGGCGGCCAAGGAGTACATCCGCGCCGGCGACATCATGCAGGTGGTGCTGGCCAACCGCCGCCGCCGGCCGCTCAAGGCGCACCCGCTGTCGCTGTACCGTGCGCTGCGCAGCCTCAACCCCTCGCCCTACATGTTCTATTACGACTTCGGAGAATTCCACGTGGTCGGCGCCAGCCCGGAAATCCTGGTACGGCTCGAGGACGGCATGGTCAATGTGCGGCCGATCGCCGGCACCCGGCCGCGCGGCGCCACGCCCGAGGAAGACCGCGCGCTGGGCGAGGACCTGCTGGCCGACCCCAAGGAGCGCGCCGAACACGTGCAGCTGATGGACCTCGGCCGCAACGACGTCGGCCGCGTCGCGCAGACCGGCAGCGTGCGCGTAACCGACCACATGGTGATCGAGCGCTACTCGCACGTGATGCACATCGTCTCCAACGTGCAGGGCCAGCTCAAGCCGGGCCTCGACGCTATCGACGCGCTCAAGGCGACCTTCCCCGCCGGCACGCTGTCCGGCGCGCCCAAGGTGCGGGCAATGCAGATCATCGACGAGTTCGAACCGACCCGGCGCGGCGTCTACGGCGGCGCAGTGGGCTACCTCGACTACAGCGGCAATATGGATGTGGCCATCGCCATCCGCACCGGTGTGGTCAAGGACGGGCAGCTGTATGTAGAGGCCGGTGCCGGTATCGTCGCCGACTCGGTGCCGCAGTCGGAGTGGCAGGAGACCGAGAACAAGGCGCGCGCGGTGCTGCGCGCGGCGGAGCTGGCCGAACAGATCAACACCGCACAGCCCCACCCGCGTGGGGTGCCGGACGCGCCCTCCGAGCATGTAAGCCGAACGCCCGCGCCCGCATCGGCGCCCGGGAATCCACCGACATGAACGCACCACACCTGCCACTCCCCGGCGATGCCCGCATCGAGCGGCTCGCCATCGTCGGTGTCGGCCTGATCGGCGGCTCGCTGGCGGCGGCCCTGCGCGAGGCGGGTAGGGTGGACACGGTGGTCGGCATCGGCCGCTCGCAGGCCACCCTCGACGAGGCCATCCGGCTCGGCCTGATCGACCACGGCTTCACCGACGCCGCCACCGGCGTCCGCGGCGCCGACATGGTGGTGCTGGCCATGCCGGTGGGGCAGACCGGCCGCATGCTGGCCACCATCGCGCCGGGGGTCGGGCCACGGACAATCGTCACCGATGCCGGTAGCACCAAATCGGACGTGGTCGCTGCTGCGCGCGAACACTTCGCCGCGCACATGCGCCAGTTCGTCCCTGCGCACCCGATTGCCGGTGACGAAAAGAGCGGGCCGTCGGCCGCGCGGGCCAACCTCTACCGTGGCCGCAACGTCGTCACCACGCCGCTGGCCGAGACCGACGCGGCGGCGGTGGCTCGCGTCGAGGCGATGTGGCGCAGTGCCGGCGCTGTGATCCACCGCATGACGCCGCAGCAGCACGACGACGTGTTCGCCACCGTGTCGCACCTGCCGCACCTGCTGGCCTACGCGCTGGTGGCGCAAGTGGCGCTCGACCCCGACCACGAGCGGCTGTTCTCGTATGCGGCTTCCGGCTTCCGCGACTTCACGCGCATCGCCGGCAGCCACCCCGAGATGTGGCGCGATATCGCGCTGGCGAATCGCGAGGCGCTGCTCAACCGGCTCGATGGCTACACCGCGCAGGTGGCGCAACTGCGTGCCGCGCTGGTGACCGGCGACGGCGCGGCGCTGGAGCGGACCTTCGCACTGGCCAAAGACGCGCGCGCCGAGTGGCTGCGCCGCACCGGGCAGGGCTGAGGCCGGCGCCGCCCTCGCGCCCCGCGACGGCGCTCCCCTGCCACGCCCCTCAGCGCCCGCTCGCCTTGAACCCCACACCCGCCCTCCGCCCGCACGCGCCATGAGCCATACCACCGCTTCCCTGCTCCTGCCGCCGGTAAGCCGCGCCGCAGGAACCGTGCGCCTGCCCGGCTCCAAGAGCATCTCCAACCGCTGCCTGCTGCTGGCGGCGCTGGCGCGCGGCACCACCACCCTGCGCGGCGTGCTGGATGCCGACGACACGCGAGTGATGCGCGACGCGCTCACCGCCCTCGGCATCCGCCTAAGCCATTTGGGCGCGGCTGGCGGCGGCAGCGACGACTGGCAGGTCGAGGGCGCCGGAAGCGTGTTCCCGGTCAAGCAGGCCGACCTCTTCCTCGGCAACGCCGGCACCGCCATCCGCCCGCTCACCGCAGCGCTGGCGCTCAGCGGCGGCGAATACACGGTGCGTGGCGTGCCGCGCATGCATGAGCGGCCGATCGGCGACCTGGTCGACGCGCTGCGCGCCGCCGGTGCGGCCATCGACTGCACGCAGAATGAGGGCTACCCGCCGCTCGCCATCCACCCGGCCCTATTGCGCAACGGTTTGCGCGACGCGGCCATTCGCGTGCGCGGTGACGTCTCCAGCCAGTTCCTCACCGCCCTGCTGATGGCGTTGCCCCTGACCGGCCGCGAGAGCCACATCGAGGTGGTCGGCGAGCTGATCAGCAAGCCCTACATTGAGATCACGCTCAAACTGATGCAGCGCTTCGGCCTCACGGTGACGCGCGAGGGCTGGAGCCGCTTCCACGTGCCGCCCGGGCCGTACATTGCGCCGGGCGAACTGCACGTCGAGGGCGATGCCTCGGGCGCATCATACTTTCTGGCGGCGGGCCTGCTCGGCGGCGGCCCGGTGCGGGTGGAAGGCGTCGATGCCGACTCGATCCAAGGCGACATCGCCTTTGCCGATGCCCTGCGCGGGCTCGGCGCGACCATCACCTCCGGCCCCGGCTGGCTCGAGGCCAGCGGCTCGGGCAGCGTCCGCGCCTTCGACGCCGACCTCAACCACATCCCCGACGCCGCCATGACGCTGGCGGTGTGTGCGCTGCGTGCCGACGGCCCGTGCCGGCTCCGCAACATCGGCTCGTGGCGGGTCAAGGAGACCGACCGCATCCACGCCATGGCCACCGAGTTGCGCAAGGTCGGCGCGATGGTGGAGGAAGGCCCGGACTGGCTGCGCATTACGCCACCGGCCACGCTCAACTTTGCCGCCGTCGACACCTACGACGACCACCGTATGGCGATGTGCTTTTCCCTAGTCGCGCTGATGGGCGCGCCGGTGCGCATCGTTGATCCGGGCTGCACCGCCAAAACCTACCCCGGCTACTTCGACGACCTGAACAATCTCTTGCCGGCCGACGAGCTGGCGCGCGGCACGGTGCCAGTGATCGCCATCGACGGCACCGCCGCATCGGGCAAAGGGACGATTGCGCAACGGGTGGCAGCGGCGCTCGGCTGGGCCTACCTCGACTCGGGCGCGCTGTATCGCGTCGTCGGGCATGCGGCGGAGACCGCCGGCATCGACCTCGACGATGGCGTGGCGCTGGCTGCGCTCGCCTGCCGCCTCGACATCCGCTTTGCCGGCGAGCGGATCATGGTGGACGGCGCCGATGTCAGCGCGGCGGTGCGCAGCGCTGCTGCCGGCACGGCGGCCAGCCGCGTCGCCGTGCACCCGGCGCTGCGTGCCGCACTGCTGCAGCGTCAGCGCGCCTTCCGCAACCTGCCGGGCCTGGTCGCCGACGGACGTGACATGGGCTCGGTGGTGTTCAGCGACGCCCGACTGAAAATCTATCTGACTGCCTCGGTGGCCGAGCGCGCGCGCCGCCGTCACCTGCAATTACAGAACAAGACCTTGAATCACAAGGGCGATGGTGTTAGTCTCGCCGCCCTCGAGCAGGAACTGGCCGAGCGTGACGCACGCGATGCATCCCGCCTCACCGCCCCGCTCAAGGTCTGTCCCGGCGCTGTCGTCATCGACTCCACCGAACTCGGCATCGACGCCGTGGTGGATCGGGTGATGCAGGCGGCGCGGGACGCCGGTCTGGTCTGATCCGCTTCTCGCCGCCGCGCGGCGCGTCCCTGACACACCAACCACCCGCAGCACAGGTGCCCGAGGCCGCCCGGCCAACGGTGTTCGCAATCAACCCCGGCACTCACCCGCCGGGCCGATGGAAACCTCTGATCAATGTCCACTGCAACCGCAACCGCAACCCAGCACGCCCCCGAAAGTTTTGCCGCGCTCTTCGAAGAGAGCCTGAGCCGTCAGGAGATGCGCTCCGGCGAGATCATCACCGCCGAAGTCGTGCGCATCGAACCCAACTTCGTCGTCGTCAACGCCGGCCTCAAGTCCGAGAGCTTCGTGCCCATCGAGGAGTTCCGTGACGACCGCGGCGAACTCGAGGTCGCCGAAGGCGATTTCGTGCAGGTCGCCATCGAGTCGCTCGAGAACGGCTTTGGCGAGACCCGCCTGTCGCGCGACCGCGCCAAGCGTCTGGCGGCGTGGCATGCGCTGGAGGCAGCCATGGAAGCCGGCACCACGGTTGAAGGTTTCGTCACCGGCAAGGTCAAGGGCGGCCTGACCGCCATGGTCAACGGCATCCGCGCCTTCCTGCCCGGCTCGCTGGTCGACACCCGCCCGGTCAAGGACACCACTCCGTTCGAAGGCAAGGCCTTCGAGTTCAAGGTCATCAAGCTCGACCGCAAGCGCAACAACGTGGTGGTGAGCCGCCGCGCAGTGCTTGAGCAGAGCATGGGGGCAGACCGCGCGCAGTTGCTGGAAACGCTGAAGGAAGGCGCGATCATCAAAGGTGTGGTCAAGAACCTCACCGACTACGGCGCCTTTGTCGATCTCGGTGGCATCGACGGCCTGCTGCACATCACCGACATCGCCTGGCGGCGCGTCAAGCACCCGTCGGAAGTGCTCAATGTCGGCGACGAGGTCGAGGCCAAGGTGCTGCGCTTCGATCAGGAAAAGAACCGTGTCTCGCTGGGCATCAAGCAACTCGGCGACGACCCGTGGGTCGGCATCGCCCGCCGTTACCCGCAAGGCACCCGCCTGTTCGGCAAGGTCACCAACATCACCGACTACGGCGCCTTCGTCGAGATCGAGCCGGGCATTGAGGGCCTGGTGCACGTCTCCGAAATGGACTGGACCAACAAGAACGTCAACCCGGGCCGCGTCTGCCAAGTCGGCGACGAGACCGAAGTCATGATCCTCGAGATCGACGGCGACCGCCGCCGCATCTCGCTGGGCATGAAGCAGTGCATGTCGAACCCGTGGGACGAGTTCGCCGCCAACCACGCCAAGGGCGACCGCGTCCGTGGCCAAGTCAAGTCGATCACCGACTTCGGCGTGTTCATCGGCCTGCCGGGCGGCATCGACGGCCTCGTCCACCTCTCCGACCTGTCCTGGTCGGAAGCCGGCGAGGAAGCCGTCAAGCGCTTCAAGAAGGGCGAGGAACTCGAGGCTGTGGTGCTGGCCATCGACGTCGAGCGCGAGCGCATCAGCCTCGGCATCAAGCAGATCGAGGGCGACCCGTTCTCGAGCTTCGCCAGCAGCCATGACAAGGGCAAGGTGGTCGTGGGTACTGTCAAGAGCGTCGATGCCAAGGGTGCCGTGATCGAACTGGACGGCGACCAGGAAGGCTACCTGCGCGCTTCGGAATGGTCGCGTGACCGCGTCGAGGACCTGCGCGCCTTCCTCAAGGAAGGTGACAGCGTCGAGGCGATGGTGATCAACGTCGACCGCAAGAACCGTTCGATCCAGTTGTCGGTCAAGGCCAAGGACTTTGCCGAAGAGACCGAAGCCATGAAGCAGTACACCGAGAGCCCGGCCAGCACCGGCACCACCAACCTCGGCGCGCTGCTCAAGGCCAAGCTCGACAGCGGCAAGAGCGAGTAAACCGGGAGGCCACGTCAGGTGACCAAATCCGAGCTGATCGCGCAACTTTCGGTGCGCTTTCCGCAGTTGGTGCTGAAGGATGCCGAAATCGCGGTTCGGACCATCCTCGATGCGATGTCGCAAAGCCTGTGCGAAGGCCAACGCATCGAGATCCGCGGTTTCGGCAGCTTCAGTCTCAATTACCGTCCGCCGCGTCAGGGGCGCAACCCCAAGACCGGCGAGACGGTGCCGGTGCCGGCCAAGCGCGTGCCGCATTTCAAGGCCGGCAAGGAGCTGCGTGACCGCGTCGACGAGAGCGCAAGGCTCGGCTGAGGACCACATTCCTTGACCCGACTCGCGCAGGTCCTCGCGTGGCTGGTCAAGGGCCTGCTGTTTCTGCTGCTGCTCGGCCTGGCGATCAAGAACAGCGACCCGGTCACGCTGCGCTACTACCTCGGTCTGGAGTGGCAGGCGCCGCTGGCGCTCGTCCTCTTCGCGTTTTTTCTGGCCGGAGCCCTGATGGGGCTGCTCGCCCTGCTCGCGCCGTGGGTGCGCCAACGCAGCGAGATCCGCCGCCTGCGTGCCGAACTCTCGCACGGCAACCCGCGCGACGGTCCGCATGCTTGAGATCGAGTACTGGTGGCTGGCGGCGCTCCCGGCGTTCTTCGCGCTGGGCTGGGCGGCTGCCCGCATCGACATCCGTCAGGTGATCCGCGAGGCGCGCAACCTGCCCAAGGCCTATTTTCGCGCCTTGAACCTGCTGGTCGACGACGACGCCGAGCGCGCCACCGACGTCCTCGTGGAACTGGCGCGCGCCGAACGCGGCAATACCGAGTTGCAGATGGCCCTGGCCGGCCTGTTCCGGCGCAAGGGCGAGACCGACCGCGCCATCCGCATCCACCAGTCGCTGCTCGCCGAGGGCGGGCTCGATGGCGAGACCAAGCAGAAAGTGACGCTGGAACTGGCGCTCGACTTCCTCGCCGCCGGTCTGCTCGACCGCGCCGAGGGCGAGTTGCGCCGCCTGCTCGGCACGCCCCACGAGGCGCGCGCGCTGCCGCCCCTGCTCAACCTCTACGCCGCCGAACGCGAGTGGCACAAGGCGATCGAGACGGCGCGCCGGCTCGAGGAGATCACCGGCCATCCGCGCCCGCAGGAGATCGCGCAGTACTGGTGCGAGGTGGCGCAGTACGCCTTCAATCATTCGGACGACGCGGGGGCCGGCGCGGCGGTGGCCGCCGCGCTCGCGGCCAATTACAAGTGCACGCGCGCCAACGTGATCGGCGGACAACTGGCCCTGCGTCAGGGCGATGCGGCAGGTGCGCTGGCCTGCTGGCAGCGCGTCGAATTGCAGAACGCCGACGACCTGCCGCTGGTGGCCGGGCTGATCGCCGACACCGCGCTGGCGCAGGGCGAGGCGGCCCGTGCCGCCAACCTGCTGCGCGGCTACTGGCAGCAGACGCCGACGGTGGATGTGTTGGACGCGGCGCTGCGGGTGGTGCTGGCGGTGGAGGGCGAGCCTGCCGCGCGCGCGCTGCTCGCCGAGGCGGTCGCGCAGCGGCCGTCGATTCTCGCCGTGTCGCGCCAGCTTGAGCACGGCGGCCCGCCGGAAGTCAGCACCCTGCGCCAGTTGCTCGGGCAGCACACGCGCCGGCTGGCGCAGTACCGTTGCACCGCCTGCGGCTTCCGCGCGCGCGCGCACTACTGGCACTGCCCGGCCTGCTCGGCGTGGGAGACCTACCCGGCGCGGCGGGTGGAAGAGCTCAACATTTATGACTGAGTCGGCCCCGGCTCCGGTCTGGTCAAGCCGGCCCGCTGCCCGACTCGGACCCGGTTCCGGCCCGGGGCGCCGCACCCGATGAGTTCACCCGAACCGCGCATCGTCGTCGCGCTCGACTACGCCGCAGCGGAGCCAGCGCTGGCGCTGGCACGCCGCCTCGACCCGCTGCAGTGCCGGCTCAAGGTCGGCAAGGAGCTGTTCACCGCAGCCGGGCCGGACCTCGTGCGCGCGCTGGCAGGGATGGGCTTCGGCGTGTTCCTCGACCTCAAGTTCCACGACATCCCCAACACCGTGGCCAGTGCCTGCCGCGCTGCGGCCGGGCTCGGCGTATGGATGGTCAACGTGCACGCCAGCGGCGGCACAAAGATGCTGCGCGCTGCGCGCGAGGCCATCGACATTGCCGCGCCGGACCCGTCGCGCCGGCCGCTGCTGATCGCCGTCACGGTGCTGACCAGCATGACCCGCGACGATCTGGTGGGCATCGGCCTCGACCTCGAGCCTCGCGAACAGGCGCTGCGGCTGGCGCAACTGGCGGCAGCCTGCGGGCTCGATGGCGTGGTCTGCTCGGCGCAGGAGGCGGCCGCCATCAAGGCCGCCTGCGGCAGCGACTTCCGCTGCGTGACGCCAGGCATCCGCCCGGCCGGCAGCGCCGCCGGCGACCAGGCGCGCATCATGACGCCGGCGGCGGCCGTCGCTGCCGGCGCCGACGATCTGGTGATCGGCCGGCCGATCACCGCGGCGGACGACCCGGCGGCGGCGCTGGCGGCGATCGTGCGGGAGATCGGCGGCTGAGGCCACGGGCGCGGGCTTGGCTGTGCCGGGTCCGGTTGTGTCGGGCCGGGCCAGTCCACACCGGGCGCAAGGGAGCGGCGCTATTTCTTGTCGTGGAGGCGGTACACCAACCCCTGCTGGTCGTCGCTGATGAGCAGGCCGCCGTCCGGCAGGGCCAGCACATCGGCCGGGCGGCCCCAAGCATATTCACCCTGCAGCCAACCACTGACCAAGTCCTCGACGCGCTGCACCGGGTTGACTGTGGTGTCGCCCATGACTTTGCGGTCGAGCACCACGCGCACCACCTTGTAGCCGGACTTGCGTGAGCGGTTCCACGAGCCGTGCAGCGCCACCACCGCGTCGCCCTGCCAGAACGTGATGCTCAGCGGCGCCACATGCGCGCCGAGCTTGGCGACCGGCGGCACGAATTCACTGCAAGCACGGTCGCGGCCAAATTTGGGGTCGGCCACATCGCCCTGGTGGCAGAACGGGAAGCCAAAGTGCTGGCCAGCTTGCGTGACGCGGTTGAGCTCGCAGCTGGGCAGGTCGTCGCCGAGCCAGTCGCGGCCGTTGTCGGTGAACCACAGCTGGCCGCTGCCGGGCTCGATGGCAAAGCCGACAGAATTGCGCACGCCGCGCGCCAGCACCTCGCGCTGGCTGCCGTCCGGCCTCATGCGGACGATCTGCGCGTAGCCGTCGGCGTCGCGGTCGCAGACGTTGCAGGGCGCGCCGATGGGCATGATGAACCGCCCCTGCTCGTCGATGCGCAAGTAGCGCCAGCCGTGGTGCTGGTCGGGCGGCAGGCGCAGCGGGAGCAGTTCGGCCCGGACCAGCGGCCCGCCGCGCGCGACCTCTGCCACCCGCGCCTCGACGTCGCGAATTCGCAACACGCGGCCGATGTCGGCGATGTAGAGGTCGCCGGCGTGCACGGCGATGCCGGTCGGCATCTCGAAACCGGCGGCCAGTGTCAGCACGCGCCGCTCGGCAGCGCTGGCGCCGGGCAGCACCGCGCTCACCACACCAGCGTCGCGCGAGCCGACCAGCAAGATGCCGGAGGGCAGCAGCGCCATCTGCCGGGCATTGCTCACGCCGCTGGCGTAGAGCTCAATGGTGTATCCGGCCGGCACGCGCAGGCGCGAGATGCCGCCCGGGTCGGCGGCCACAGCCGCGCCGCAAGGCAAAAAAGACCATGCAGCGAGCACCAGTGCCGCCAGCCGGCCACGGGCAGCCCGCACCCGCTTGGCCATCGCGTGGCACGCAGCGGCAGCCTGCTGCGATTTGCCCTGCCACGCGCGCACCAGGCGCAGCGCCATGACCCGCATGCTAGCCTCTGCAGAGGCGGGCGCTGCCCGCTTCCGCGCCCGCGCCTGCCCCATGGACCCTTGCAGCAAAGCCCCGGAAACCATTTTGAACGCTCCCATCTATACCCTCCGCTGCAAGGACCCACGCCAGCACCTCTGGCAGGTCCGCATCACCGTAGAACAGCCGGCGCCGGATGGCCAGCGCCTGCGCCTACCGGTGTGGATCCCGGGCAGTTACCTGGTGCGCGAATATGCAAGGCACGTCGTTAGTGTGAGCGCCCACTGCGGTGGAGAGCCGATTAGCGTAAACAAGGTCGACAAGCAGACCTGGCAGGCTGCGCCCTGCGCCGGCACCCTGCACGTCGACTTCACCTTCTACGCACACGACGAGTCGGTGCGCGGCGCGTGGGTGGACGACCGCCGCGCCTACTTCAACGGCGCCGCCATCCTGCCCTGGGTCGAGGGGCAGGAACACGGGCCGCAGCGCCTGCGCATTGAGCGCATCGAGGACGCCTGCGCGGCCGGCTGGAAGGTCGCCACCACCATGACCGCGGAAGACATCGATGCCGACGGCTACGGCAGCTACAGCGCCGCCGACTACGACGAGCTCATCGACCACCCGGTGGAGATCGCGGCGTGGCAAGCGGTCGAGTTCGAGGCTTGCGGCACGCCGCACCGCATCGTGCTCAGCGGCGAATTTGCCGGTGTCGACTTGGCGCGGCTGGCCGCCGACGTGCGGAAGGTCTGCGCCTGGCAGATCGGCCTGTTCGGCGGCACCGCTCCGTTCGACCATTACGACTTTTTGACGCTGGCGACGCGCGGCGGCTACGGCGGCCTCGAACACCGCGCCAGCACCAGCCTGATCGTGCAGCGCGACCACCTGCCGCGCGCCCACGGCCACGACGACAAGGGCTACCGAACCCTGCTCGGCCTATTCAGCCACGAGTATTTCCACAGCTGGCTGGTCAAGCGCATCAAGCCGGCGGACTTTGCGCCCTACGACCTGTCACGCGAGAACCTGACGCGGCAACTCTGGCTGTTCGAGGGCTTCACCTCCTACTACGACGACCTCGCCTTGCTGCGCAGCGGCGTGATCGATGCGGCGACCTACCTCAAGCTGCTCGCCGAAACCATCAGCCGCGTCCACGGCATGCCCGGCCACCGCGTGCAGACGCTGGAGGACGCCAGCCTTGACGCCTGGATCAAGTACTACCGGCCGGACGAGAACAGCCCGAATGCCACCGTGAGCTATTACGCCAAAGGCGCGCTAGTCGCGCTCTCGCTCGACTTGCATTTGCGCAAAGAGACCGCCGGCCGGGTGACGTTGGACCAAGTGACGTTGGACCCTATTACGCTGGATGCGGTGATGCAGGCGCTGTGGGCGAAGCACGCCAGCGCGCCGCTGCACGATGGCGACTTCGAGGCGCTGGCCGAGGCAGTGAGCGGCATCGAACTGGCCGGCTGGTTCGAACGCGCGCTGCGCAGCACCGAGCCGCTGCCGCTGCACGAGCAGCTGCCGGCCTTCGGCATCGACTGGCAGTGGCGCGTCGGCGAGTCGGACGAGAGGGCCGACACGGTGACTCTGGGCGCCAAGTTCGAGAGCAAGGGCGCAGCGCGGGTGCGTACGCTGCTGCCGGGCGGCCCGGCTCAGCGCGCCGGCCTGGCGCCGGGCGACGAAGTGGTCGCGCTGGACGGCTGGCGGGTGGATGCCGCGACCCTGCCCGGCGTGCTCAAGACCTTGGCGCCCGGGGTGGCGGTGAGCCTGCACAGCGCACGCGACGGGCGCTTGCGCACCGGGGAAATCGTGCCGGTGGCACCCGAGCCGGACACCTGTGTACTGAAATTGGCCGAAGCCGGTGCGGCGGGCGTCAGCGAGACCGCGCTGGGCCTGCGCAAGAGCTGGTTGGGGGCCTGACCGGCGCCACGGGACCCCGGGCTTCAAGGCCCGGTCGTCAAACGCCCCGGACCACCCGCTAACCGGGGCCCGGCTGAGACCTCAGTCCGCCCACTCGCTCTTGAGCACCTTCCACTCCTGCTTGCCGCCCTCGATGTTGGAGCAGCCCAAGGGCTCTGGTTCAACGCCCGGCTTGAGCAGCGACCTGCCGCGGTCGGCGGTTCGATTGTCCATGTACCAGCGCTCGAGCACCAATTTCATGGTCCGGCTCGGGTGCGTGTTGGCGATGTAGATCATGACGCCCCTGCGCTCCACACATTTGGAGTCGAAGTCGGTGGAAAAGGCGATGAAATTGAGCGGGTCCTCGTCCCCGGCGGTGGCAGTAGCCGGAACAGCGAGCGCCGCGGTGGCGAGCAGCAAGGCGAGGACGCAGCGGGCAAGACAGGGCATGGGTAAACTCCGGAACGGTCGCGCGGTCTGACAAGGGCATCGCGATTCTGCTCCCCTGCGCCGCAAATTGTCCCCGCGCCCCCGCAAAGCCTGCGGTTCCATCACAGCAGGACTCTCGCCGGGCCAGTCGACGACCACCCGCGCGACCCCTCTCGCAGCGCCGATCCGGCCGTCCAGACCCTGACCCTACGCCCCGACATCTCCCGACTCACCGCACTGCGCTGCCTTGCCCGCCTCGGGCTGGAGGCCTTGCGCCGGCGCTGCTCGCCCATCGATGCGCTCAACGCCATGACCCCGCAGGACACCCACCAGCGCGTCGACGGCCTGGCCTACGGTGACCACCCGCGCCAGTGTCTCGACCTCTACCGGCCACTCGGCAGCGCGCCCGCGGCCGGCTGGCCGGTGCTGCTGTTCTTCTATGGCGGCAGTTGGCAGAGCGGCCACCGCAGCGAGTACCGATTCCTCGGCGAGGCGCTGGCGGCGTGCGGCATCCTCGCCGCCGTGGCCGACTACCGCCTGCACCCCGAGGTGCGCTATGACGGTGTCCTCACCGACAGTGCCGCGGCGCTGGCCTGGCTGCGCGGCGCAGTAGCGCAACACGGTGGCGACCCGGCGCGCCTGTTCGTAGCCGGCCACAGCGCCGGCGCCTTCAACGCCGCCATGCTGGCGCTGGATGCGCGCTGGCTCGGCGAGCATGGCCTGAGCCCGGTCACGACGCTGGCCGGCTGGGTCGGCGTGGCCGGGCCCTACGATTTCCGCCCGCTGCTCGACCCGGCGCTGATGGCGCTGTTCAACCGCGTGGATGCACCCGACACCACACCCGACGACACGCAGCCGATCTTTTACGCGTCGGCCGATGCCCCGCCGGCGCTGCTGGTCGCGCCGCGCGAAGACCACATCGTCTACCCCGGTGTGAACACCGGCGGGCTGGCGCAACGCCTGCGCATGCACGCGGTTCCGGTCACGGAACGCTACTACCGCCGCACCAACCACTACACGGTGATCGGTGCGCTGGGTGAGCCCTTGCGGCCGCTGGCACCGGTGCTCGAGGACGTCTGCGAGTTCGTGGTGTGCACCCCGCGGCCGTCTGAGGCGCACGAGCACGCCTGAACGCGGTGCCCGGCCCGCGGCCTTGTCGCAGTTGCTGTCCACCCAGCTGTGACACCCCGACCCGTCAAACGCCTGCAACTTTGTTGTGGGTGGGGGTGCCAGTACGGCCGGAATTGGTTATGCTGGCCTGACGCGTCCTGTCTTTGGCTGGAGGTGTCCGTGGAGCTGAAACCTGCTTTTTTCCGCTGCCTGATCGCCGCGCTGGCGCTGCTGCCAGCCGTGGTCTCGGCCAACGTGTTCGGCGAGGATCGCCGCGAACAATCCGCAGCTGACAGCGACCCGCTGCGTTGGGTCGGCGAGCTCTACAGCGAGTCCGACCAGTTCCAGACCGGCAGCGCCGTGCTGGTGGACGAGTGCCACATCCTCAGCGCCTACCACTCGACGTTCTTCCGCCGCGACGGCAACCTGAGCAAACCCTCCAGCTACGTGGTCTCGCGCTTCATGCTCGACCCCGATCCGGCGCAGCCCGGCACCTTCCGCCGCAGCACGCTGGCACGGCCGGTGGTGTGGGGCGAGTTCAACCGCTGGTCGCTGCGCGGTCAATCGGAGGATTGGGCGCTGCTGCGGCTCGACGACTGCCTCGGCAGGGAGGTCGGCTACGCGCGAATCGCCGAAGCGGGCGAGAAGGCACGCAACGGCTATGGCGAACTGCTGTTCGCCGGCTACCCGCAGTCGCGTCGCGCGCTGGGTGGCGTGACGCTGGAGCGCGGCTGCCGCGCTTGGGATTCGGGCCCGGTGTTCCCGATCATCGGCGTGGATTGCGCCTTTGAGCGCGGCGCCTCTGGCGGCCCGATCTTCGAGCGCATCGACGGCCACTGGACGGTGGTCGGAGTGGCGAGCTACCGCAGCAACCCGGTCGACGAAGTGATCCCGATGTACCTGAGCAAGCACCGCAACGTGATGGTGTCGTCGGACGCCTTCAGCGCGCGGGTGGGCCAGCGCCTGCAACTGGCGGCGCCTGGGGCGGATCCCGGCGAGGGGCGGGAGTCGGCAATACCGAGTCTGGCCAAGGTCCGCCGCGCCGACTGAGCGCAGGTCTCACACCCCACGGCGGTGGGCGCGATTGCCGGGTGTCCGGCGCTATCCCCGCACGCCCAGTTGCTTGAGTTTGCGGTAGAGGTGGGTGCGCTCCAACCCGACGTAGTCCGCCAGCGCCGCCACCTGCCCGCCGAGGCGCGCCAGATGGTGCTCGAAGTAGGCCCGTTCAAAGGCGTCGCGCGCCTCGCGCAAGGGCACGTCGAACCACGCTGCATCGAGGCGCGGCGCGGCACCAGCGGCGTCAGGCGCCGCGCCGGGCGTGCCACCGTCGCCGGCAAGTTCCGCCGGCGGCCTCTGCAGCCGCGCCCAGTCCAAAGCATCGGCGCCAAGCACCTGCACCTGTTCCAGCAAGGCGCGCAACTCGACGAAATCTCCCGGCAGCCAGCACGCGCCGATCGCTTCGCGCACGCTGGCGGCCAACTCGCCGAGCGCCGGCGCAAGATGCGCGTGCAGGCAGGCCGCCACCGCCCCGGCGTCGTGGCCGGCGTCGCGCAAAGCCGGCAGGTCGACGCGGCCCGGGCCGAGCGCGCTAAACAGGCCCGGCTCGAGCCGCCCGTCGGCCAGCAGGCGCGCCGGGTCGGCCGAGCAACCGACCGCGAGGCGGAAACCCGCCTGCGCGCGGCGGTTGGCGACGATCGCCAGCCCCTTGGCTTCGAGCCTTGAGAGCGGCGCCAAGTCGGCCAGCCACAAGGCGCCGCCAGCGGCACGCTCGGCCAGCTCGCCAGGGGCATCGGCCAGTTGCGACTGCCGCTCCACTGCCACCCACGGCCCGCCGGGGCGCCGCAACAGCGGCAAGAACACCTCGAACGCGCCACCCGGCGGCCCCACCAACAGCAAGGGGTGGTCGCGCACCAACAGCGCCTCGGCTGCCGCACGCGCGCGCTCGAACGGCGGCGACACGCGGCACAGCGCCTCCAGCAGGCCGTCGCCGGCGGCGGAGGCGGTATCGACCAATTGCCGCCGCACCGTCTCCAGCAGTCGCGCCAAGGCCACCGGCTTCTCGAGGAAATCCGCCGCGCCCACGCGCGTCGCCTCGACCGCCGTGTCGATGGTGGCGTGGCCCGACATCATCACCACTGGCATGTCGAGCTGACCGTTGCGCGCCCATTCCTTGAGCAGCGTCACGCCGTCGGTGTCGGGCATCCAGATGTCGAGCAGGACCAGGTCCGGCCGGCCGGCGTTGCGCGCCGCGCGCGCCTCGGTGGCGTTGGCGGCCAGCGCCACGGCGTAGCCCTCGTCGGCGAGGATGTCGGCGAGCAGCTCGCGGATGCCGGCTTCGTCGTCGACCACCAGGATCTGTGCGCTCATGCTGTGGCTCCGGCAGGAAGAAAGATGTGCACGCGGGCACCGTGCGGCTCGACATTGCCGATGCTCACGCGGCCACCGTGCAATTCCACCAGCTTTCGGACAATCGCCAGGCCCAGCCCGGTGCCCTTCTCCTTGGTAGTGGTGTAGGGCTCGAAGGCGCGGGTAATGAGCGCCTCGGGGAAGCCCGCGCCATTGTCGGTCACGGCCAGTTCGACCCCCGCGTCGGCGCGCTTGAGATCGACCACCAAGTGCGGTGCTGGCTGGCCTTCGAGGGCGTCCTTGGCGTTGGCGAGCACGTTGTGCAGCACCTGCCGCAACTGCGTGGGGTGGCCCGCGAGCGCTGGCAGCCCGGGCTCGATGCGCCGCTCGAGGATCGGCTCGAGCTCGCCGTAGAGCCCCAGCACCTCGTCGAGCAGGGCCGCGAGTTCGACGCGCTCGGGCGCCTGCGCCGGCGCCGGCCGCGAAAAGTCAGCGAAGTCGCGCACCATCTGCTTCATGGCGTCGACCTGGTTGACGATGGTGCTGGTGGCACGCTGCAGCACCTCGGCGTCGGCCGGCGCCAGCCGCGCGGCGAGCTTGTGCTCGAGCCGCTCGGCCGAGAGCCGGATCGGCATCAACGGGTTCTTGATCTCGTGCGCCAGACGCCGCGCCACCTCGGCCCAGGCGATGTCGCGCTGCGACTGCACGACGTCGGTGATGTCGTCGAACACCACCACATGCCCGCCCTCGGCGACGTCCTCGAGTGGGCTGCCGCGCAGCAGCAGCACGCGCTCGCCCTGCCGCCCGACCAGACGGTGCTCCAGCGTCCAGTGGCC
This sequence comes from Rhodocyclaceae bacterium, assembly GCA_018882975.1. GTDB lineage: Bacteria > Pseudomonadota > Gammaproteobacteria > Burkholderiales > UBA3065 > UBA3065. The sequence goes on from VEQZ01000001.1 coordinate 29,700, forward strand.
CACGGCTGCGGCCAGCTGCGCGCGCAGCGCCATACCCAGCGCCGCCCCGCCGGTGCTGCCAGCGCTGCGCAGGGCCGCGTCCAGATCGGCGGTCGAGGCGCCCGGCAGACCGAGCCGCTCGGCTGCCAGGGCGTTGCTCGAACGCAGACTCAGGTCGCGTCCGAACACCAGTACGCCCGAAGACAGGTTCTCCAGCAGCGCCTGCAGGTAGGCGTTGGTCGCCGCCAGCGTGGCCTGCTGGTCGATGAGGCTGGCGCGCGCCTCGCGCAGCTGCTGCGTCATGCGGTTGAAGGAACCGGCCAGCCGCCCGAGTTCATCGCGGCCATGCGCGCGCAACTGGACAGAAAGATCCCCGCCGGCCACCGCCGCGGTGCCGAGGCCGAGTTGCGCCAAGGGTGTGCTGAGGCGGTCGGCCAGATAGATGCCGATGGCCACGGCGATCATCCCGGCCAGGCCAAGGGTGAGCGTGAGCGAGAGCAGGAACAGGCGCTTGAGGCTGCCGCGCGCCAGCGTGAGCGCCTGATACTCGGCCCAGCCGGTCTCGACCTTGTCCGCCTCGGCGGCGATCTCCGCTGGCACCGGCTGCTGCAGTTCGAGGATGCGCGGTTCGAGGCCCGGCCGCGCCGGCGTCACCCAGTAAAGGCTGCGCAGCACCAGTTCGCCGCCCTCACCAGCCTGCACGCCGCTGTACTGGCGCTGCGCGCGCAAATTGGGCAGCAGAGGCGCCACCGGCAGGCTCGGCGCCACCTGCTGGAAGCGCCGACCGACCACCATCAGCACGCCGCCCCGCGCGTCATAGAGGATGGCCTCGCGCACCGGCGTGCGGTCGACCACCTCGCTGAGGCGGCCAAAGTGCTCGGCCGGGGCTGCGTCGGCGATGTCGAGCGCCAGCGTGGCGCCGCGGCGGTGCAGTTCGGCCAGCAGCTTGTCCACCGCGCCACGGCCGAGGCTCAGGCCACCGTCGATGGCACGCTCGATGCGCACGTCGAACCAGCTGTCGATGCTGCTGCGCAGAAAATAGACCGAGACCCCGTAGACCAGCGCCCCCGGCAGCACCGCCATGAGCGTGAAGAGCAGCACCAAACGGGTCATGAGGCGGCTACCGAAGGCCCCCGAACGGCGCCGTCGGAACAGGTCGCGCAACTGCGCAGCGACCAGCGCCACCGCGAGTAGAAGCAGCGCACCATTGAGACCGACCAGCCAGGGCAGACTCGCCGCCAGCGCGTCGGTATTGCGCGTCGCCGCCAGCAGCAGCGCCAGCGCGACCAGACCGGCTGCACTGGTGCCGAGGATCAGGCGGCGGGTCCACGCCGCGCCGACCCATGTCGTGTCTTCAGGTACCGCTCTCACGGCGTAAATTCCCATTCGGTCTCGACGTCGGTCGACCACTCAGCGGGCCCCAGCAGATTGATCTGGAACGGCTTGGGCAAGCGGCTGCCGTCGAGGCGCAAGGCGAGCCGGGCACGATAGCGCTCGCCAGCCTTCAACCGCGAGGACTCGGCCACGGCCCATCCGTGCACGCTGGCGACTGCGCGCATCGCTTCGGCCAGCGTCGGGTAGCTCAAGCCGAGCGCGCCGCTTGCCACGCGATACTGGCGTGTCAAGGCATGGTAAGAGACGCGGTAGTCGCGACGCACATCCACCACCTCGGCATCGAGCCAGTACCAACGCGGCCGCGTGATCTGCAGGCGCAAGGTGAAGTAGAGCGGCAGACCGCGTTGCAAGGCCGATTCAAGCGTCGGGCTGAGCTGCAGATCGAGGTCGGTGGTGAGTTCCCAGCCATTGTCCTCGCGGCGCAGCTGTGGAGTGCCCGGTGCAGCGGCGGCACTGATGGTCGGCGCGCCAGCCTGAGCGGGCGCTGCGCTCGGCGTGGGCGGATCGGCGGCGACTGCCGGCACCACCGTCAGCAGCAGCGCCACTGCGAGCGCCAGTGCCCGCCCTTTCGCAGGCCGCAGGGCGACCAACGCCCACAGCCGATCAGCCGCCGGCAGGCACCTTGACGAACGCGGCGTAGAAGAAACCGTCATGGTCGGACGATGGCAGCGCCTGGCCGTCGCGCAGCGCCGGATGGTCGAGCGCCACCGGACGGGCATTGGCGTGGCGACGGGCGAAGTCCTGCGCCTGCTGCCGGTTCTCCTCGGGGAATATCGAGCACGTGACCATGAGCAATCTACCACCCGGCGCCAGCAGCGGCCACAGCGCATCCAGAATCCGCCGCTGCTGCGCGGCGAAACCGGCCACATCGCCGGGTTGGCGGAGCCACTTGATGTCGGGGTGGCGCCGCACCACGCCCGAGCCGCTGCAGGGCAGGTCGACGAGGATGCGGTCGAAAGGCTTGCTGTCCCACCAGGTGTCGGGCGCGGCGGCATCGCCGCAGCGGGTGCGGACATCCAGACCCAATCGTGTAAAGGTGTCGCGGGCCCGGTGCAGGCGGGCCGGGTCCACCTCCAGCGCCAGCAGGTCGAGGTCAAGGCGCTCAGCCAAATGCGCCGCCTTGCCGCCCGGCGCGGCGCAGGCATCGAGCACGCGCTGGCCCGGCCGCGCGTCGAGCAGGTCGGCCGACCACTGCGCCGCCCAGTCCTGCACCGAGACCAGGCCGTCGGCAAAGCCGGGCAGGTCGTCGACCGGCATGGGCTTCTTCAGCCGCACCGCCTCACCCCCCAAATGGCGCGCAGCGATGCCGGCATCCTCCAGCCAGGTCAGATAGTCGCTCACCGGCATGCGCCGCACGTTGACGCGCAGGGTGAAAGGCGGATGCTGGTTGCCGGCCGTCAGCGCCGCTTCGGCATCGGCACCATAGGCACTGGTCACCGCATCGACCCACCAAAGCGGGTAGGAGAGCCGCGTGCTGGCAGTTGCGTCGGCCAGCGCCTCGAGCGCCTCGCGTCGGCGCAGCGCATTGCGCAGCACCGCGTTGACAAAACCTTTGCGACTCGGCGGCGCGGCCTCGACCAGCAGGTTGACCACGGTGTGCGCCGGCAGGTTTCCGTAGAACAGCCGGTAGAGCCCAACCTGCAGCAGCGCGCGCAGCGCCGGCGCCGTGTCGGGCTGCGTCAGCAGGCGGCCGAGCATGGCGTCGAGCCGCACGCCCCAGCGCAGCGTGCCATAGATGGTGTCCTGCAGCGCCGCGCGCTGCCGGGAACCGACGCCGAGCGTGGCCAGCGCCTGCGGGATCTGCTCGTTGAGCGAGGCGCCACTTGCCACCGCCGCGACGGTGGCCGCGGCGATGCGGCTGACCTCAGGCACGCGCGCTCAGCCCCGGGCCATCGCCATGAGGCGCGCGACGCGCTCCTCGGTGGCCGGGTGGGTGCGGAACAGACCGCCGATGCCGCCACCCGAGAGCGGGTTGATGATCATCATCTGCGCCGTCTCCGGGTGCTCGTCGGCCACATCCATCGGCGTGCCGCGGGCGTAGGCTTCGATCTTGCGCAGCGCGCTGGCCAGCGCCTCGGGGTCGCCGCTGATCTCGGCACCGCCGGCATCGGCGCCGAACTCGCGCGAGCGGCTGATGGCCATCTGGATGAGCATGGCCGCGATCGGCGCAATGATCATGACGAGGATCGCCAGCGCCGGATGGCCGCGGCCCTCACGGTTGCTGCCGGCAAACAGCATGCCGAAGTTGGCCAGCATCGAGATGGCGCCAGCCACCGTGGCCGACAGCGTCGAGATGAGCGTATCGCGGTGCTTCACATGCGCCAGTTCGTGCGCCATGACGCCGCGCAGCTCGCGCTCGGACAGGATCTGCATGATGCCGGTAGTGGCGGCCACAGCGGCGTGCTCCGGGTCACGCCCGGTGGCAAACGCGTTGGGCTGTGCCTCGTCGATGATGTAGACGCGCGGCATGGGCAACTCGGCGCGGCGCGCCAGTTCCTCGACCATGCGGTAGAAGCGCGGCTCGCTGCGCGCGTCCACCTCGCGGGCGTTGTACATGCGCAGCACGATGCTGTCCGAGTTCCACCATGCGAACACGTTCATGCCGCCGCCGATCAGCAGCGCGATCAACATGCCTTGCGCGCCGCCGAGCGCCAACCCGACAGCACCGAACAGCGCGACGATGGCGGCCATCAGAAGGCCGGTCTTGAGCCAGTTGCCGAACATCCAAGTCCTCTCTGCGAAAGCCGCGCGGGGGCGGCGTCAGGCTTTAGATGCCTTGCGGTGGAAAGAATTCAAGTGGGGGCCACTGAATGCCAAAACCGTTGGCGGGCGGCCCACCTTGCAAAACCGTTTGTTGGCGGCCCACTACCTCGGGTGTCCTTCTTCTTGCTCCTGCTCGCTTCGCTCGAAAGTCGCTGCGAAAAGGACACCCGACGGGGGCCGCCCACCGATGATTTTCCGTAACGAGTGGGCCGCCAGCGAGCTCGTTCACGCGAACCGATCCCCCACGCCCAACCCGAGCCCCTGACAAAAGGCCCGCGCCGGCCCGCGTCGCTGCCCAGGCCGCTGCAATTCACCCAGCAGCACGCTGCCCTCGCCACAGGCGACGCAGAGTGCACCGTCGCTCACCGCCAGGATCTCGCCCGGCGCACCGCCCTTGAGCGGCCCGATCGAACTTTGCCAGACCTTGACGCGCTCCACTCCGATACGCTCACAGGCGATTTCGCCCCACGCGCCGGGGATTGGGTTGAAGGCGCGGATCTGCCGGTCCACCTCCACTGCAGGGCGCGCCCAGTTGATGCGCGCCTCGGCCTTGTCGATCTTGGCGGCGTAGGTCACCCCTGCCTCAGGCTGCGCCGTCGACAACCAAGGACCGGGCCGCGCCAAAACGTCGCAGAGGGCCGCGCCCCCCAACGTGGCGAGGCGGTCATGCAGGCTCTCGGTAGTCTCGTCCGGCGCAATCGGCGTCGATACGCGGCGCACCACCGGCCCGGTATCGAGGCCGGCATCCATCTGCATGATGCAAACACCGGTCTCGGCATCGCCGGCCAGTATCGCGCGCTGCAAGGGCGCCGCGCCGCGCCAGCGCGGCAGCAGCGACGCATGCACGTTGAGACAGCCCCAACGCGGCAGGGTCAGTGCCTCGACCGGCAGGATCAGCCCGTAGGCCACCACCACCAGCACGTCGAGGTCGGCATCTGCCAGCACTTGCCGGCCCTCGACCGTGCGCAGCGTCTGCGGCTGTGCCACCGCGATGCCCTGTGCCAACGCGAGCTTCTTGACCGCGCTCGGCTGCGATGCCAAGCCGCGCCCGGCCGGGCGGTCAGGCTGCGTGAGGACGACCTGCGGCCGGTGACCGGTGTCGAGCAGGGCCTGCAACACGCGCGCGGCGAACTCCGGCGTGCCGGCAAAGCCGAGCCGCATCAGGCGTCGGCCCGTTCGCGCCTGCGCTTGCGGAGTTTCTGCACCGCCCGATTGCGCTTGAGCGGCGACAGGTGTTCGACAAAGACCTTGCCCATCAGGTGGTCCATCTCGTGCTGGATGCACACCGCCAGCAGGCCGCTGGCCTCGAGCGTGAAGCGCTGGCCCTCGCGGTCGAGCGCCTCCACCAGCACATGCTCGGCGCGCTTGACCTCCTCGTAGACGCCCGGCACCGAGAGACAGCCTTCCTCGAAGAGCTGCTCGCCGTCAGCCCGAAGGATGACCGGGTTGACCAACGCCAGCAGCTGGTCACGCGTGTCCGACACGTCGATGACGATGACGCGCTGGTGCACGTCGCACTGGGTAGCGGCGAGGCCGACACCCGGCGCGGCATACATCGTATCGGCCAAGTCGCCGATGAGCGTTTTCACGCTTTCGTCTACCGTGGCGACCGGTGCGGCGATGCGGTGCAGCCGCGGGTCTGGGTACTCAAGAATAGGAAGAATAGCCATGGGCAGATTATACGGCGGTGCATCGTGAGCACTGCGGCCGAGGGTGTTGGCGCAGGCGCGGGGTCGGCCAGGCCTTTGGGGGTCAGTACCGCCGCGGCAGACAGTCCACATCGCCATGGCGCGGCCACCTCGGCACGCCAAAACCTCCATGGCGACCGCCTCGACTGGCTGGGTGTAGCGCTGCGGCCACGGCTGTCATGGGCGCGGCTGCAGCCAGCCTTGGCGGCGGCCGGTTCGCCGGGCGAATTGCTTCGCATGCCGGCGCGGCAATTGGAGGCCATCGGCGGACGCGCGCTGGCCGATGCGGTGGCTGCCACGCCCGAAGGCGCCTGGTGGGCCAGGGCACTCGAATGGTTGGAAGATTTGGCGGGCGCTGGCCACCACCTGATTGCCATCACCGACGCCGACTACCCCGCCCTGCTGCGGCAGACCGCCGACCCGCCGCCAGTGCTGTTCGTCTGCGGCCGCCGTGAGCTGTTGCATGGCCCGGCGCTGGCGGTGGTCGGCAGCCGCAACCCCACCCCAGCCGGCGCCGAGAATGCAAGGGCGTTCTCCAGCGCGCTGGCGCGTGCCGGCATCACCGTGGTGAGCGGGCTGGCGCGCGGCATCGACGGGCTCTCGCACGAGGCGGCGCTGACCGAGCCGGGCTCCACCATCGCCGTGCTCGGCGTCGGTCCCGACGTCATCTATCCCAAAGCGCACCGCGGTCTGCAGGCGCGCATCGCCGCAGCCGGCTGCCTGGTCAGCGAGATGCCGCCCGGCATGGGCATGCAGCGCTACGCCTTCCCACGCCGCAACCGCATCATCGCCGGGCTATCGCTGGGCTGCCTGGTGGTCGAGGCAGCCACCGCGAGCGGGTCGCTGATCACCGCCCGCGAAGCGCTGGAGGCAGGCCGCGAGGTGTTCGCTGTGCCCGGCTCGATCCACTCGCCACAGTCGCGCGGCTGCCACCGCCTGATCCGCCAGGGCGCGGTGCTGGTCGAGATGCTGGCCGACATCCTCGAGGCCCTGCCGCTCGGCCCGCTGGAGGCCAGCGCACGGGGGGCCGCTGCCGCCATTCACGCGGAGGCCAGCGCGGGAGTCGATCAAAATGGTGTCGAAGCGGTCACGGGCGATGCCACACGCAAAGCCCAGGCCACGCGCTCGCCACTCCTCACCGCCCTTGGCGACGAGCCGAGCAGCCTGGACGCGCTGGTCACGCGCAGCGGCCTTGACGCGCCCGGCGTGTTGGCCGGCCTGATGGAACTCGAACTCGACGGCCACGTGGGGCGCACGGCGGACGGGCGCTTTCAGCGTATCCGCAAAGCAGTGGTTTGAGATGCGCTGCCGGCCTACCCGTCAGGTGGCCGAAGCGCGATTTGGAGCCCGGCAACTTGAGCGCGGGCACCAGCGGGCCGACTCAGCCCGGCGGCGCCAACTCCGCCAGCGGCCAGCGCGGGCGCACGCTCACCGCCGGCGCATCGCCGGCCGCCATGGCCGCCATGGCCGCCGCCACACCACCCCCATGCTTGAGCCGCAGTGCCCCGGCCAGCGCGATCATCGCGCCGTTGTCGGTGCAGAACTGCAACTCAGGGAAATACAGGTCGATGCCGGCACGTCCTGCAGCAGCGCCAAGCCGCTCGCGCAATCTCCGGTTGGCGCCCACACCCCCCGCCACCACCATACGCCGCGCGCCGCACTGCGCCACCGCCGCCATCGATTTGGCCACCAGCACATCGGCCACCGCCGCCTCGAATTCGGCGGCGAGGTCGGCGCGCGCCTGCTCCACCAGCGTCAAATCAAGCCTCGCCGGGTCGTCTCTTCGCGAGACAACCCCGCGCTGCCCCACCTCGCCTGGGCCACCGTCCGCACGAAACCCCGCCAGCGCCGTCACCACCGCGGTCTTGAGGCCGGAGAAACTCATGTCGAGGTCGCCGCTGTCGATCATCGGTCGCGGCAGGCGGAAGCGCCCCGGCGTGCCCTGCTCGGCCAGTCGTGCCAACGCCGGCCCGCCCGGATAACCGAGCCCGAGCAGCTTCGCGGTCTTGTCGAAGGCCTCGCCGGCAGCGTCGTCGAGCGACTCGCCGAGCAGCGCATAGCGGCCCAGCCCCTCGACCTGCATCAGCTGGCTGTGCCCGCCCGACACCAGCAGCGCCACGAACGGGAACTGCGGCGGCTCAGCGCACAGCAGCGGCGACAACAGGTGTCCCTCGAGGTGGTGCACCGCCACCAGCGGCTTGCCCAACGCCAGCGCCAGACCTTCGGCAAAGGCCGCGCCGACCAACAGCGCGCCGGCCAGGCCCGGCCCGCGGGTGTAGGCGACAGCATCGACCGCCCCCAGGCCGACGCCCGCCTCCGCCAGCGCGCGGCGGGTCAGCGGCACGACACGGCGGATGTGGTCGCGCGAGGCGAGTTCCGGCACCACGCCGCCATACTCGGCGTGCATGGCGGCCTGGGTGTGCAGCGCGTGCGCCAGCAGGCCGCGGCCGGTGTGGTAGAGCGCCACGCCGGTCTCGTCGCAGGAAGACTCGATGCCCAGCACGCAGATATCGGCATCGCCGCAGGGGTGAGTGTTGCCGGTGACAGAGACCAAACGCCGGGCGCCTTCGAGAAAAGGGTTTGCAAGTCGTGCCCGGCGGGTATAATCGCGGGCTTTTCGCCGTGGCCGGCGTTGTGCCGGCCAAGAACCGGAGTTTAAATGCCTAGCGTACGTGTCCGTGAGAACGAAGCTTTCGAAGTGGCGATGCGCCGCTTCAAGCGCACCATTGAGAAGACCGGCCTGCTGACCGAACTGCGCGCCCGCGAGTTTTATGAAAAGCCGACCGCGGAGCGCAAGCGTAAGCTCGCCGCTGCCGTGAAGCGCCACTACAAGCGCATCCGCAGCCAGATGCTGCCGAAGAAGCTCTACTGAGCACCGCCATGTCGCTTAAGGCGCAGATCGCCGAGGACATGAAGTCGGCGATGCGCGCCAAGGATGCGCCGCGACTGGCGGCCATCCGCCTGCTGATGGCAGGCATCAAGCAGCGTGAAGTCGACGAGCGCATCGAACTGGACGACGCCGGGGTGGTGGCGATCGTCGAGAAGCAGATCAAGCAGCGCCGCGACGCCATAACCCAGTACGAAGCCGGCGGCCGCCCCGAGTTGGCCGCGGCGGAGCGCTTCGAGATGGACGTGCTTTCCGCTTACCTCCCCGCCCGCCTCTCCGATGGCGAGGTCGATGCGGTTATTGCCGCTGCCATCGCGCAGTCAGGCGCCAGCGGCGCCAAGGACATGGGCAAGGTGATGGCGCTGGTCAAGCCGGCGCTCGCCGGTCGCGCCGACATGGCGGCTGTCTCCGCCCGCATCAAGTCGGCACTCGGCTGAGCCGGGGCAGGTCGCTCTTGCGACCCGCGCAACGGTCGGCGCGCGGCGAGGCCGGCGCCTTTGAACGGTCGGCACTCTATAATCGGATGAGGGGCTGCGCGGTCAGCCGACGTCCGGTTGCGCGATGATTCCGCAGTCATTCATTGACGACCTGCTCGCACGCCTCGACATCGTCGACGTGGTCGGCAAGCGCATCCAGCTCAAGCGCGCCGGCGCCAATCTTTCCGCTTGCTGCCCCTTCCACGACGAGCGCTCGCCCTCCTTCACCGTCAGCCCGACCAAGCAGTTCTTTCATTGTTTTGGTTGCGCCGCCCACGGCAACGCCATCGGCTTTGTCATGGAGTACGAGAACCTGGGCTTCGTCGAGGCGGTGGAGAGCCTCGCCGCGAGCGTGGGCCTCGAGGTGCCCGACGACCGCGGCCCACCAACGGGCCAAGGCCCGAGCCGCAGCAAGTCCGAGACGCTGCGCCCGCTGCTCGACGCCGCCGCCGCCTTCTACCGGCAGAAACTGCGCGACACGCCGCGGGCCGTCGACTACCTCAAGCGCCGCGGCCTCAACGGCGAGGTGGCCAAGCGTTTTGGCCTCGGCTATGCGCCGGACGGCTGGGACGCGCTGAGCAGCGTGATCAAGGACTACCGCAACAACGCCGATGCGGTCGAAGCCGGTCTGGTGGTGGCTGGCGAGTCCGGCAAGCGCCACGACCGCTTCCGCGACCGCATCATGTTCCCCATCACCGACGCTGCCGGGCGGATGATCGGCTTCGGCGGGCGCATCCTCGACCGCGGCGAACCCAAGTACCTCAACAGCCCGGAGACACCGCTGTTCAGCAAGGGCCGCGAGCTGTTCGGGCTTTGGCCAGCCAAGGACGCAATGAAGCGCGACAACCGCGTCATCGTCGTCGAGGGCTATATGGACGTGGTCGCGCTGGCCCAGCACGGCGTCGAGAACGCGGTGGCCACGCTCGGCACCGCCACCACGCCGACGCACGTACAGAAGCTGCTGCGCATGGTCGACGAAATCGTCTACTGCTTCGACGGCGACGCCGCCGGCCGCCGCGCCGCCTGGCGGGCGCTGGAAAACAGCCTCGGCGTGCTACGCGACGACGCGCGCATCAAGTTCCTGTTCCTGCCCGACAGCGAGGACCCTGATACCTACGTGCGGCAGGTCGGCGCCGAGGGCTTTCGTGATGCGCTCAGCAACGCACTCTCGCTGGCCGAATTCATGGTGCGCGAACTCACTGCGCAGGCCGAGGGTGACACAGTGGAGGCCGCCGCGCAGATCGTCCACCGCGCCGAACCGCTGCTGCGCCAGATCCAGGCGCCAGCGTTGGCGCTGCTTCTGCGCAAGCGCATCGCCGACGCGGCCGGCCTCTCCAGCGGCGAGGTCGATGGGCTGGTCGGCCGCGCCGCCGCCAGCCAGCGTCCGCGCGCGCCGGCCATCAGGCAGCGGCAGCCAGCCGGCTCGCTCGCCGGGCTGTTGCTTGCCCGCATACTGCGGGCGCCGCCGCTGGCGCGGCACCTCGACCCGGCGCGCACCGGGTCACTCCCCGACGACGGCATCACGCACGCGCTGCGCCATGTGCTCGAGACCTGCAGCGCGCAACCCGGACTCAGCATGGAAATGCTCGCCGGCCAGTTGCGCGACTCGCCGCATCGGGCAGTCTGCCGCGAGGCCGCGCGCCTGACACGCGACCTGCCGGACGACATCGACCTCGAGCAGGAGGTGCTGGAATTGGCCCGGCGCCTGCCCGAGGCTACGCCTGAAGCCGCCCCCACCGACATCGCAGCGCTCGATCCGGCCGCGCGCGCGGCATGGCTAGCCAAGCTACGGGAGCGCAAGGGGGTTTGAGACTCGCTCACTTCGGCGAGAGTTCCATCCCTTGATATAATGCACGGTTAGCCGCATCTACAGGCGAGACATGAGCACAAGCACCCCGACCCCGCCGAACCTCCAAGACCCGACCAAGGATCTGGACGACCGCCGTCTGCGCCTCAAGAGCCTAATCGTACTGGGCAAGGAACGCGGTTTCCTGACCTACGCCGAGATCAACGACCACCTGCCCGAGAACATGCTCGACGCCGAGCAACTCGAGGGCATCGTCAGCATGATCAACGACATGGGCATCCAAGTCTTTGACGAAGCCCCGGCTGCTGACGAAGTGATGAGCCCGGACTCGCCGGCCCCGGTAGCCGACGAGGATGCCATCGAGGAGGCCGAAGCCGCCCTGGCCGCGGCCGACAGCGAATTCGGCCGGACGACCGATCCTGTGCGCATGTACATGCGCGAGATGGGCACCGTCGACCTGCTCGATCGCGCCGGCGAGATCGACATCGCCAAGCGTATCGAGGAAGGTCTCAAGCATATGATCCAGGCCATCTCGGCCTGTCCCAACACAGTGGCCGACATTCTCGCGCTGGCCGAAAAGGTCGAGACCGAGGAGTTGCGCATCGACGAAGTGGTCGACGGCATGGTCGATGAGAACGGCGCAGACCAGGTGCCGCCGGCCGAAGTCGCCGAGGCCGGCGATGAGGACTTGGCCGCCGACGCCGAAGAAAGCGAAGAGACCGAAGAGGAAGCTGACGGTGGCGCGCTGGCTGCCGCCGCGCTGGCGCAGTTGCGTGCTGAGGCACTGGAGCGTTTTGCCAACATCCGCGCCCTCTACGCCAAGATGGAAAGCGCGCTGAAGAAGAAGGATGGCCACGCCAGCAAGGCTTTCCGCCAGACGCAGGAGGCGATCTCCGCCGAACTGCAGCATTTCCGCTTCTCGGCCAAGCAGATCGAGGCGCTGTGCGACAAGTTGCGTGGCACTGTCGAAGAGGTCCGACGCAGCGAGCGCGAGATCCAGACGCTCTGTATCGAGCGCGCGCGCATGCCGCGCTCGCAGTTCGTCGCCCGCTTCCCCGGCAACGAGGGCAACGAGGCCTGGGTCGAGGCCGAGGTCGCCGCTGGCGAGCCGTGGTCGATGGCGCTGCAGAGGCACCGGCCGGCGCTGATTGAGGCGCAGAAGCGGCTCGCCGCCATTCAGGCGGAGGTGCGCATCCCGCTCCGCGAACTGCGCGAGATCAACCGCCAGATGACCACGGGTGAGAGCAAGGCGCGTCGCGCCAAGCGCGAGATGACCGAGGCCAACCTGCGTCTGGTCATCTCCATCGCCAAGAAATACACCAACCGAGGCCTGCAGTTCCTCGACCTCATCCAGGAAGGCAACATCGGCCTGATGAAGGCGGTGGACAAGTTCGAATACCGCCGCGGCTATAAATTCTCGACTTACGCGACGTGGTGGATCCGTCAGGCCATCACCCGCTCGATCGCCGATCAGGCGCGGACCATCCGCATCCCCGTCCACATGATCGAGACCATCAACAAGATGAACCGCATCTCGCGGCAGATCCTGCAGGAGACCGGCGAGGAACCCGATCCGGCCACCCTCGCCGAGAAGATGGAGATGCCCGAGGACAAGATCCGCAAGATCATGAAGATCGCCAAGGAGCCGATCTCCATGGAGACGCCGATCGGCGACGACGACGACTCGCACCTGGGCGACTTCATCGAGGACACCGCCACCATGGCGCCGATGGACGCCGCGGTCTACCGCAGCCTCTCCGACGCCACGCGCGATGTTCTGGACAGCCTTACCCCGCGCGAAGCCAAGGTGCTGCGCATGCGCTTCGGCATCGAGATGAACACCGATCACACGCTGGAAGAAGTCGGCAAGCAGTTCGACGTGACCCGCGAGCGCATCCGCCAGATCGAGGCCAAGGCGCTACGCAAGCTGCGCCACCCGAGCCGCTCCGACAAGCTGCGCAGCTTCCTCGACGGCGAGACCTGAGCCGCGCACGCGGCATCGCCACGGCCGGCCTCTGCTGCCGGCCGCCCCTTTCGGGCCTCTAGCTCATGCCTGGTTAGAGCAGCGGACTCATAATCCGTTGGTGCCGGGTTCGACTCCCGGGGGGCCCACCAACTGCTTCCGCCCTACGGCTCCTCAAGGCGCGTGCACGGCAAGCCCCTTGAGGTCGACCGTCTGCTTGGCTCGCACGCGCTGAACATCGGAAAGGCTCCGCACCCTGACGCATGGCTGACGCACGCCGACAACGACATGAACAAACTGCTTTGCGCACTGTCTCTCGAGACGATTCACAGCGGAGGTTGAATGAACAAGATCATGGTCGTCCTCGTGTGCTGCACGATGTTGGCGGGTTGCGCCCATCGCATGGCCGGGCAACAGGCACCTGCCCTGGCAGCAGCCCCTGCATCGGGCACCGTGCTGAGTTTTCGGGAATCGGACGGCTTCAGCGGAAACGCCGTTGCCAGCGTTCAACTGGCCGTCCAGCGAACAAATGACAGCGCGTTCGACTTGGCGGTGACGGTCTCTGGCGAGCCCATCAGTGGATTGCGCAGCGGTCAGACGCAGCGTTACTCGGCACACTGGACAGTCGCGGAGGACGCAACGTACTTCGCGCCGCTGCGCTACCAACAAGGCCTCCCGCTGTTCGCCGGCACATCGGACGGCCGCAGGGAATGGTCGCGATCGCCGGTCACCCGAGGGGCCAGCGCGCGCGCCGAGGATTGGACCGTGCGTGGTCGTTGGGCGGGCTGGGAGGAGGTCACGGTTCCCGCCGGCACCTTCCGTGCGGCGCGCTACGAGCGCGACATCTCGTTTTTCAACAACGACCCATTCCGCTGGCGAACTCAGCGCAGCGAGGTTCTCTGGTTCTCGCCGGAGCTTGGTTTCTGGGTCAAACGGCAGGTCGGTGGTACATACGTCCAACCACCTTGGATTTGGGGAACCGGATATCTCGTTTTTAACGAGGCGCGTGTACTCTGGGAGTTGGAGCGCGTTGACTCGGCGGGCGGCGGCAACTGACCCCACAGGGGGCGTTCACTCGGAAAAGCTCAAAGGGGTGATCCGGGCTCCGCAAGCATCGGCGTCTGACCCAGACGCGTCACGCCGTTGCCGGTAGAAGCGAGCTTGGGGCAGGGGCGTCGCGGGAAGCGCAGTCTCCGCTGCCATAACCTCAGGATTCCTCAAGGTGCGTGGTCTTGCCGCGGAAGATGCGATACGAGAACACGCTGTAGAGCACGATCGGCGGCAGCAGATATGCCTTCATGGCATTGATGATGGTGCTATAGTATTTAGCATTTTCCGCGTTCGCGAGGTCGAAATGCGATTGGCCCTGCTGCTGGTCCTCTACACCTTCTGTATAGGCAACGCTTACGCTGCGTGTCGTCCAATTGTCCAGGGCTCAAAATCTGCGCTCGACTATGCAACGTACGACGCTCAAGGAAATTTGGTGGGCATCGGAACGGGAACCAACGTGATCACGAGGGTATCGAGGTCCCAGGGCACAGCGTCAGGCGTAGGCAGCGGGACGATCGTGAATGTTGATGGGACATCCGTCGGGCCATTCTCATGGACCTTCAGCATCACTAACCTCTCGATATCGACCTGCTCGGCCACCTTCTACCTTTCGGTTGAGGGCGGGCTCTTGCACAGAGGGACTATAGTTTTTTCGGCCAACGGAAACGAATCCAGCTACGTCGGTGTATTCGAAGTTCCCTCACAGGTTAACGGTGCGACGCTGATCAGAAGCAGAAGCCAGGTTCAGTAGGGCTTGGCCCCAAACTCGAAGATACGTTGGGGGAACACACCGCACAGCATGATTGGCGGTAGTCGAGGTCCGCAGCAACGACAAATTCACCCACTTGCCTTTCATCATGGTGACCGGCATTCGTTCGACCGAGAACGTGATGGCTGCGCTTCAGTCCGGCGTATCGGGGTATCTGGTCAAACCATTCAGCGAGGCCCAGTTGCTCGCCCAGCTGGGCCTAGCCTGGAAAAAACTCAAAAGTTGATCCGGGTTCCGCAAGCATCGGCGACCGACCTTGGCGCGTCACGCCGTTGCCGGTAGAGGCGAGCTTGGGGCAGAGGCGCCACGGGCAGCGCGGTTTCCGCCGCCATGACCTCAGGATTCCTCAAGGTGCGTGGTCTTGCCCTTGAAAATGCGATACGAGAACACGCTGTAGAGCACGATCGGCGGCAGCACGATGACCACGCCGAGGAGGATCATGCGCAGCGTCTCGTCGCTCGCCGCCGCGTCCCACAGGGTCAGCCGGTCGATGACCAGATAGGGAAAGGTGCTGTAAGCCAGGCCGGCCCCGGAGAGCACGAATAAAGCGGTTGTCAGCGCCAACGGCACCCACGCACGGCCATCGTCGCGCGCTGGGTCGAAGTCCCTGAGCCAGCGCGACAGCCAGACCACACCGGTGAGCACCAGCACCGGCACTGCAACCATCAGCGGCACGAGGTCGATGCTGAACCAGCGGTCGAAGATGCGCGGGCTTACCACCGGCGTCGCCAGCGACACCAAACCGATGCCCCCGGCCGTGAGCCACAGCGCGCCGCGCCCCCAGCGTGCAGCGCGCCGCTGCAACTCGCCCTCGGTCTTGATCAGGAGCCAGCCGGCGCCAAGCAACATGTAGCCTGCCACCAGACACGGCGCCACCAGGCAGGCGAACAGGATGGCAACGAAATCGTTGCGGAAGGCGGTAACGAACTGCCCGAGCATGAAGCCCTGGGCCAGCGCCGCAGTGGCCGAGCCGACTACGAACATGGTGTTCCAAGCCTCCAGGCGCTCCGGCGGCGACTTGACCCGCAGCTCGAAGGCGGTGCCACGCAGAATCAGCCCGACCAGCATCACCAGCACCGGCAGGTAGAGCTCCCTGAGAATGATGCCGTGCGCCAGCGGGAAGGCCACCAGCAGGATGCCGGCGCCGAGCACCAGCCAGGTCTCGTTGGCGTCCCAGAAAGGCGCGATGGCGTTGACCATCTCGTCGCGCTCGTGGCCGCTGGAGCGCGACAGCAGCACGCCGACGCCGAGGTCGTAGCCGTCCAGCAGCACGTAGGCCATGATGGCGACCCCCATCAGCGCGCCGAACAGCAGGATCAGGCTCTGGTGATCAAGGACGTTCATCGCGGGCTCGGCAGGGAAGAACTCAGGCAGCCGCGTGCACCGAACCCACCTCGGCGGTGTAGCCGTGGTGCCCGCCGCCGCTGCGGGCCATGTAGAACAGCGTGGCGATGTAGATCACCAGCAGCACGGCGTAGAGGGCCAGATAAGTGAACAAGGACCCGGCCACGGTGACGGCTGGCAAGGTCGAGACCGCGTCCGCGGTGCGCAGCACGCCGGTGACGAGAAAGGGTTGTCGGCCGATCTCGGTCACGTACCAGCCCGCCAGCGTCGGCACCCAGCCAAGGAAGGTCGCCGGCACCAGCACCTTGAGCAGCCACTGCGGCAGTTCGCCGCGGCGCCGCAGAAACCACACCGCCGCCCAAGACAGCGCCAGCATCAGCATGCCGCTGCCGACCATCACGCGGAAGCCCCAGAACACCTGCAACACCGGCGGGTGCGCGTTCTCGAACTCGTTGAGCCCCTTGATCTCGCCGTTTAGGTCGTGGGTGATGATGAGGCTGGCCAGATTCGGCACTGGCACCTCGAAACGGTTGGCGCGGGCTTGCTCGTCGGGGATGGCGAAGAGCAGCAGCGGCACGCCCTTCTCGGTCTGCCAGATGCCTTCCATGGCTGCGAGCTTGGCCGGCTGATGCTCGTGCGTGTTGAGGCCATGCATGTCGCCGGCGACGATCTGCAGCGGCATCACCACCGCCGCCATGGTCGCGCCGAGCGCCAGCGAGCGGCGCACATCCTCGCCGCGCTGGCCCTGCAGCAGGCGGTAGGCCGACACGCCCATGACAAAGAACGCCGCGGTGAGCATGCTGGCGAGGAACATGTGCACCGTGCGATAGGGCATCGACGGATTGAAGATGATCGCAAGCCAGTCGGTAGCCACCACCTTGCCATCGACCATCTCGAAGCCGGTCGGCGTGTGCATCCACGAGTTGAGCACGAGGATCCAGAACAGGCTCAGCGTGGTGCCGCCGGCCACCAGCCACACCGACAGGCGGTACAGACCGGGCGAGACGCGGTTTTGCCCCCACAGCATGATGCCGAGGAAGGTCGCTTCGAGAAAGAACGCGGAGAGCACCTCATAGGCCAGCAACGGCCCCGCCACCGAACCGACCGTCTGCATGAAGCCCGGCCAGTTGGTGCCGAACTGGAAGGACATGGTCACGCCGCTGACCACCCCGAAGGCGAAGGTCAGCGCGAAAGCCTTGACCCAGAAGCGGTAGGACGCGTCCCAGACGCCGCCGCCGGTGCGATCGGCCATGGTGCGGATGTAGACGAGGAACCACGCCAACCCGATGGACACGGTCGGGAAGATGACGTGGAAGGAGATGTTGGCCGCAAACTGGATTCGCGACAGCAGGGTGGCGTCCATGCTCTGGTACCGGGTGGACCCTCGACACAGCCAGTCTAGACTGAAAGCCGGTTACGACCCAGCGCGCAACACGATAGGGTGCGAGCGGCTCGGATCGGTAGCGGGGACTGCCGGACGGCCCATTGGATGAGTCAAGCAAAGAAGACGGGCGAACTTGCAAGTCCGGCTGTTTAATATAGACTCAATATCAATTACTTTTTCCTAAAGGTGCCGTCATGTTTGGATTCCTCAAACAGCGCCCGGCCGCCGTCCCCGCGGCCTCCGGGGACGCTGAGCGGCTTGCAAAAGCGCTCAACGACGCATGGGCTGTGATCGAATTCAAGCCCGATGGCACTGTCCTGCGCGCCAACGACAACTTCTGCAAATGCGTCGGTTTCAGCGAGGCCGAACTGATCGGGCAACACCATCGCCTGCTCTGCGACCCGGCATTCGCCAGTTCTGCCGAATACGCCGACCTGTGGCGGCGCCTGCGCGAGGGCCAGTTTGTCGGCGGGCGTCACCGCCGTCGCCGTGCGGACGGCTCCACGCTCTGGCTCGAGGCGAGCTACACGCCGGTGCGGGGCGCGGACGGCAGTGTCGAAAAGATCGTCAAGCTTGCTTCGGACATCACCACAGAAGTGGACCAGTCCCTGGCGGTATCGCAGGCACTGTCCAGCATGAACGACGCCGTCCGACGCTCGATGGCGGTGATCGAGATCGGCCTCGACAGCAATATCATCGGGTTTAACGAACTCTTCAGTCAGGTGTTCGGCTACGGCGAGCAGGACCTCGTCGGCCGCTCACACCGCCTGCTCTGCCCGCCGAAATTCGTCAACAGCAAGGATTACGAAGACCTCTGGGCCCGCCTGCGACGCGGCGAGTTCGTCAAAGGGCGGTTCCGTCGTGTGCACAAGAATGGCAGTGACGTTTGGCTGGAAGCCACCTACAACCCGATCTTCGACGCCAGCGGCAAGATCTCGCATGTGGTCAAGTTCGCCTCCGATGTCACCGCACGCATGACCGACCTGCAGCAGCAGATCGACCAGTCCCAGCACATCCTCGCCACGTCAAACGACTCAGTCGCGCGCGCCGAGCGCGCTGCCGACCTAGTGGCCAAGAGCGCTGCCGGCATCACCGCCACCGCCCAAGGCGCCTCCGCTGCGGTGAGCTCGGTCGAAGAATTGCGACGCAGCGCCGAGGGTATCGGCCAGATCGCCGGGTCGATCCAGGAAATCGCCGCGCAGACCAACCTGCTGGCCCTGAACGCAGCGATCGAGGCGGCGCGGGCCGGCGATGCCGGCCGCGGCTTTGCCGTGGTGGCCGACGAAGTGCGCAGTCTGGCGGAGAAGACCCGACACGCCACCAGCGAGATCGACGCCCGGGTGAGCGACATCCAGCAACGCACGCTGGCTGCATCCCAAGCGATGGTTCAGGTGGCCAATGACAGCGCCGAAGGCCTCGCGCACATGTCGCTGGCCTCCGAGGCCATGGCCGGCATCCGCGACGTGGCACATGCCTCGGCCGAGGTGACGCGCGCGCAGAGCGAGCGTCTGGCGCGGTTGATCGAGGATTGAGGGGCACGCCAAGTCGGGCGCAAGGAGATGTTGGTCTAGCCGCTCGAGCTTATCGGAGCTGACAAAAGGTATCTGGCCTATTGCGGCATCCAGTCAGCTGGAAATTCGAGTGGCGGCAGGCGCGGGATGTTCGGCCGGTCAAGCGCATGAGGCAGGCGCGTAGCTTGCCCGAATGTTGAGCGCGTTCGTCTCAGGAAGGTGAGTTCGAAAACGCGTGGTGCCAGAAACCCATTCATATTTACGATGCCGCAGGCGTTGTTCGGATGGCTGTGAACCACCGCGAACTCTGAAAGGAGCTTTTTAAAAAGGCTGCGCACAATCCCGAAGAAATCCTTCTGAGACCACGACTCGATGTTGTGGAACTCCACAACCATGATTCTGAATTTGCGCAACGTAGCCATCGGACAAGCAAGTAGCGTGTCGTATTCGCCGCCCTCTATGTCCATCTGCAAGATGAGCGAATCCTCGATGGCATCGGGCTCCAGGGTCGATACCCAGTCCTCCAAGCTTATGAACTCACCGGCAGTGCTCGCGCCGAGGAATTTGCGCGCGAAGGTCTTGAAAGGGGTGCCCGAGGGTGGAGCCTCCACAGAGGCATCCGCAAGATGCGAGGGAATCCCGCGCTGGTAGAGACTTGTTTCAAAGGATGCCACCTGATCCACGCCTGGAGAAAAACAAGCCAAGAGCCCGCCCAGGTCATCCGGCACGAGGTATCCCCCGTCTTGGTCGCCGCCGATTCGTATCAACGGGAACCCGCTCTCGCGCGGATATAGCGATGCGGCGAGTCCCCGCATGGCGCGGACATCGACCATGGGATCGACGAAGATACCTCTGCTGAACAACTCGTAACGCGGGTTTGAAGGCGTCGACACAGATCACAGGCTCCTTGTCAGAAAACGGATATTCTCGCGCAACGCTAAGCCACGACGCCTGCGAACCTTGCGGACTAGCAAGGCTAGCGCTGCCGCAACCCGCATTTTCGCGCAGAACCATGCCGGGTAATGCAGGAGGTCAACCTTCGGCCCCAATAATCTCAAGCTCCACCGCACCCAACAGGGTCCTCGGATCGGACAACTGCGGGGCCAGTCGCACCAACTCGCGCAGATAGATCGACGCCAACTGGAGTTGACGATCGCGACGGGCGATCTGCGCCAAGGCGTACAGCAACTGCAACCGATCGTCGGCCTCGTAGGCATCAAGGGCGGACTGCAATACCCGGGTAGCCGAGGGCTCGCCGAGCTCCGCAGACCATGCGCCTGCGATCTTCACAAGTTGCGCCACCGGCAATTGCTGTGCTGTCAGTTGCCTCGACACTTCACGCGGCGAAAAAAAGGCCACGGGGGGCGGTCTGACGATGTCGACAAGGGGGTAGTGGTCGCCAAGCAACCGCGCCATGGTCTGGAACGTCGAGCCCGAATAGCCGACGATGCTGCCGCGACCGAGAACCAGCATGTCGATGGCGGCATCGATCACCGAGTCCCGACCGCGATCGAGATTGCCCATCAGACGGCCGTCTTCATCGAGCCGCGGCGCCAGCCAATCGCGCCGGTCGTCCCCGCGGACGACGTATTCCGCTTTGCCACGAACGCGGACGTTCGGGTGGGCAGCGGCCAGACGTTCGGCCCCTGCGTCGTCGGAACAAACGAAAAACAACGCATCTGGGTGATGCCGAACGAGGCGCATGACCTCGATGTCGGTTAAACCGATGTTGAGGTCGGTACGGCGGAGGTGCACGCTGTGGAAGGGGGCGCCGATCACATCCCGGACAAATTCGCCAGCGGCGCGGTGGATTTCGGCGGCAAAGCAGAGTTCCGCGACGGCACTGGCGATCAGGGGTGCAGGGATCCAGGACGGAATCAGCGCCGGATAGAAAAACAGCGGTCGGCCATTGGCAACGATCCTAACGGCAAAATCGTTCATCGACTCAAAGGCATAGGCCGATGCAAACGACACATCCAGCCGCTCGGCCGCGACGCTGTCGTGCAAAAGCACATCATGGCCCGCCAGGGCACCGCGCAAGCTCGACAGGGACCCTGCACCGAGCCGCATGTCGCGGTCGAACAAATCAGCAAAAGCCGCCCGGCAATTGGCGTTGACTGGCCAGTGGACCACCGGTTCGAGCTTGAAATACCCGGCGATGGCGAGCCCTGCCACCAGGGCATTCAGTCGATTGCCAAGTCCGCCATCGCAGTAGATCGCCAGCCGCCGGGTCATCCGGAAACCCCGGACGACACTCGCTGCAAACGGCTGACTGTCGAGGCCCGGCCGGCGATGCTCATTGACGCTGCCGCTAAAAACCGGTCCAGCCGTGCTGGTAGTGGCTAAATGCCAGACGGGCACCAACCTGATCAGCAAACTCTGCAACCAGACGGCCCTTGCCGCCCACAACAGGCCGATAGAAACGGTCGAGCTGGTAGCTGCCCTGCTCGTCCGCGACCAGATTGGCGCTTACGGGACAGTCATCGACCACCACCAGAGTGTTTGGACCCACGCACCGCCATGCCGCCACGAGCTCTTTGAGATGGTGCGCGGCAGACGGAAACCAGTAGTTGTAGTCCACGTCGAAGGAATCAAGGTAGAACAGGTCGATGCGCTGGCCCTGCCCGAGAAGACGGCGCGTCAGCTGGTTCAGGTAGCCAACACTGTCGCCCTGGTGGACTTCCACCTTGTTGCTGACCAGCGAGCGGCAGACGCGCACTGCATCGGCACTGATATCGACGCTGTATGCGCGGGAGTCGTCGCCCCTGGCGTTGACGTACTTGTCGAAGAGCAGTGTCGATTGGCCCTCGCCCGTCATGGCCCAGGGATCGGGGTTGCGCACGCAGCCGGTCTCGACGATTACGACGGACGCCTCGATGCGATCGAGATGCTCGAACATCCGGCGAAATGACACTTCCCTCTGCAGAAGTTTTTCTGCAACGGACGCATAAAAATCCCAAAATTCTTGGCTCATCTGAAGGGTGATCTCCCGGGCTGAGCAGGCCACGCGTATGACCGCCGTTGGCCTTCATGCCGCGTTATTGTGCCGCATGGCGAAAGCGGTACGGCAATGCTCGCGGCTTGGAGGAAGCTTGGCCAGCACGCCATCCCGATAGGCCATGGGCCGGTCAGAGTGACCGAAAAAGTCCCGGCACTTTAATCTCGGCGTGTCCGGCGGTATCGACAAGGAGGTTCAACAGGCTGTCGGTCACGGCATCCCACCCCTGCACCTGGGTATGAACGTCCGAGCGCGCAGGAGTCGCTATCTCCCGCGCGACCGCCGCCACCAGAGCCGCCATATCGGGCTCGAGGAAGGCGCCATGCACGGGCAAACCGCTCTCGTTCGCCGCTACTCGAGTGGCCGCGACCGTGCGCCCGCCTTGCGCCAGAAAGAAATCGTCGGTGGCACCGCCGGCTGTGACCACCACCCGCAGGCCGCAGGCCATCGCCTCGATAACCGGCAGGTTGAAGCCCTCGGCGCGGTAGGGCGACACATACAGGTCGGCAGCGTTGTAAAGCAAGGCGAGTTGATCGGTGTCGAGGGTGCCCGGCACGGAGACCATCCGCCCGATGGTCCCCGCATCAAGCAAGTCGGGGTACTGGGCCTGCACACCGGTCACGATGTCATCGCTGCTGCGTCCGTAGAGCGATCGGTTGTCCTTGAGGATCAAGCGCAGGTGGCCATGCTGTCGCCCCAGTTCCGCAAAGGCCCGGACCAGCAGGTCGACCCCCTTGTTCCAAAAGGCGCCCCCGATGTTCAAAAGCGCGAACTCATGCGGGGCGATGCCCAGTTGCGCCCGGGCAGCGTCGCGCTGGCTCCGCGGCAAGGGCCGAAATCTCGCCTTGTCGACCCCGTGAGGGATCACATGAATGCGCTCTGCCGCCATACCGCAGTCAATGTATTTTGTGCGTGCCCAATTGGACGGCGTCACGACGTGCCTGCCGGGGGCGGTGAAATCGGCTGGTGCGGCCTCACCCCACGCGTCGGGGGCGGGGCCGAACTCGGTCACGAGGAAGCTGAATTGCGCTTTGGCCGACCCCGACCACAACCGTGGCGGTGAGGCGATGGTGTAGCAAGCATCGACCGGCCGGCCGTCGTGGGCAGGCACGCCCTCGACCAGCGCGCGCAGGTCGTCGCGCAGTCCGGAACCCCCGGGGGTAGGCCGCCAATCCGCCAGTGTCGGCAAATCCTCGTGCATCAACTCCACGTCGGGATGACGTGCCAGTTCAGCAAGCTGATACTGGTTTACGAGCGCGTAGGAGTGGTTGATGCCGCGCCAGCCGCGAACCAGCACGCGGAACCGTCGCGGCTGCAGAAGCGGGCGATCGCGCGGCGCGGTTTCAGGGGGCGCTGCAGCACCGCCACGGTCAGACACCGGGGTCTGGCCGGTAGCAGCAAAGTCGGTGGGTAAACGTCCAGCGACGCGTTCCAGCATCGCCCCAAAAGCCGCCACGAACGACGGCATATCGAACAGCGCATAGCGCGCCGGCAAGCTGCCCAGATGCGCGCGCAGCGCGCGGGCCTGCTCGCGGTCGCGCCCGAGTTCAACAGCCCGCGCCTCATAAGCGGCGAGGTCATGGGTGATGAGCGAATCCAGCCCGGCTGCGTGCAGCAAGGCGCCGGCCATGCGTGAGGCGAACGGCCTGCCGCTACGCGTCAGCACCGGCAGACCCATCCATAGCGCGTCGTTGGCGGTGGTGCCGGCGTTGAACGGGTAGGTGTCGAGAAACAGGTCGGCGGCGGTGTAGCGCGCCAGGTAATCCGGCGGCGCGACGCGCGGCGCAAAGATCAGCCGCACCGGGTCGATGCCGGCACTCGCAGCGCGCTCGGTCAGCGCGGCCTGCGACCATGGGTTGTCGGCGAGCAGCCAAAGCACGCTTTCTGGCACCTGCTGCAGGATGCGCAGCCAGCAGTCGAATACCTCCGGCGTGAACTTGTAGTTGTTGTTGAACGAGCAGTAGACAAAGGCGTTTTCGGGCAGGCCGCACTGAGCCCGCGTCGGCAGCACACCGATCGGCCGTTTGCGGTCGCTGCACTGGAACACCTTGTCGATGTAGGCGGGTTTCTCGGAGTAGTACGGGGTCACTTCCGGCGGGATGAGAAAGCGGTCGCCGATCACGTGATCGATGCACGGGTGCCCGGTGCTGCCGGGGAAGCCGAGGTAGGTCATCTGGACCGGTGCCGGGCGGTAGCTCAGGATGTCCGGCCGCGCACCTGAGGTGATGCCCTGCAGGTCGATAAGGATGTCGATCTCGGCCTCGCGGATGGCCATGGCGGCGGCCTCGTCACCCAGTGCCTTGATCGAGACGAAATGGTCGAAAGCCGCGATGACGCGCTTGCGCAGGTCGGAGCCATCTTCGCGGCTCCAGCAGAAACCCCACACTTCAAACTTGCCGCGGTCGAGCAGTTCGAACAACTCGACGGTGAGCAGGGAGACCGCATGCAGGCAGAAATCGCTCGAGAGAAACGCGACGCGCAGGCGCTCGTGCGTGTAGGGTGTTTTGGGCGAGAGGTCCGGCACCCGCAGGTTGACGCGCTCCTTGACGAAGCGCTGCGCAGTGGCCAGTTGCAGGCCCGCGTCGTCGGTGGCGGAGAGCATGGCCAAAGGCGACGTCCACTTGAGCAACTCGGTGGCATCCGGTGCCGTCAGGCCGCTGAGCACCGGCCAGCTGCACTGCTTCTGGCGCAGGTGCACCCAGTGCTGGATTACCTTGGGCTGGTCGGGGTCGCAGCACAGGCTCGCCTCGAGGTGCTGCTCGGCTTTCCGGAACTCGCGCAGGTCCTCGCAGACGCGGCCCATGTTGTTGCGCACCATGAGGTACATGTCGCGCTCGCGGTCGGGCGCCACCAGCGGGTGGTCGACCATGGACTGCCAAATGACCAGCGCCTGCGGCTTGCGGCCCTGCCGCTCGATCACCGTGCCGAGGTTGAACCACGCCTGCACAAAGTCCGGCTTGGCGAAGATCGCCGCGCGGTAGTGGGCCTCGGCGGCCGGCAGGTCGTCGAGTTGCCCGCAGAGCACTGCAAGGTTGAAGCGGATGATGTGCGCCAGCGGCGAGGTGGTCGCGGCCAGCCAAGCTTCGTACCACTCGCGGGCGCGGGCTTGCGCGCCGCTGGCCGCCAGTTGCTCGGCCAGCGCCATCAGTTCGCCGGGCGGCATCTCTCCGGAGCGTACTCGCTCAAGAACGGCTGCCACCCCCCGCCCATTGCCCCCAACAGAGGCCGGGGAGGCAGGCGGGGCCGCCCGCCTGACCTTGGTGCGGCCACCCCCCTTGCTCACTTGGCGAGAGCCGTCAACTCGACTCCGGCTCGGCGGGCGGCGTGCCAACCACGGTGGGCTTGACCGGGTCGTCGACCGGGATGACGCGGAACCAGACGTCGGCCACCGTGTGCTGGCGGCCACTGTCGGTCGTGTAGCTCGCCACCAGCCCGATCCAGTTGCCGTGGTCGTAGGTGCTGGACGCCGCGCCCCGCGTCTCGATGGCGACCACACCCGCCTCCCGCAATGACAACAGTTCGCCAGTCTGGCTCAGGCCATCATGGTTCGAGTCGATCCAGACGCGCAAGCGGTCGAAGACAGCATCCCGCGAATCGATCACACCATCGCCGTTGCCATCCACCGAGCGCAGGGCCTCGAAGCCGTCGCGGGCGCGGGTGCCGTCGGGCAGCAGGAAAGCCTCGCCAAACAGCTCGCCGCCATCGTCGATGCCGCCGTTGCCATTGACATCGAGCGCCAGCAGACCGTCGCCGCCGGTGACCCAGCCGGTCTGCACCTCGCGGCCCGTGGCGTTGAGGTCGAACTGCACGCCATCGCGCACGTGAAGCGTCTCGATGCCATCGCCGTCGAGGTCGAGGACGATCGGCGATGCCTGAAGCGCTGCAGCCTCAGCGGTGCTGATCAATCTGAGCGCCGTCAACTGCTCGTCAGTAATGGCACTCATCTGCGTAGTGTTCAGGTTGGAGAACGACGCCGTACCAAGGGCGTGCAACTGGTCCGCGGAAAGACGCTGCAATTGGTTCACAGTAAGCGAGCCCAGATTGGCCGTAAGTCCGGCGATGGCCGCAGTGCTGATCTGCTGCAGGTCATCGATCTCGATCGCCTGGATCTGGCCCGTGGTGAAGTAACTCAGCGTCGTCGACGTAAGGTCATGGAACTGCGCGGTGGTCAGCGCGGCAATCTGCGCATTTGTCAGCGCCCCAACCTGCGACGAGTCCAACGCGGCAATCTGCGCCGAATCGAGCACCTGAAGGTCCTCGAACTGGACGACCCTGATCTGCGCGGTGGTGAGCGCATGGACTTGGTCCGTGGTGAGGACGTCGTACTGCGTCGTGATCAACGCGATCACTTGAGCGGTGGTCAGCGCCTGAACCTGATCCGTGGTCAGTGTCGGCACCTGCGTCGCCGTGAGGCTCTGCAGGTCGCCCAACTGAATCGCCTTGATCTGATCCGTGGTGATCGCGGCCAGATTCTGAGTGGACAGGTTCGCATACTGATCAGCCGTCAGCGCCACGATCTCGGACGTGGTGAGGCTGGCGAACTGCGCCGTGGTGAGCGCGTTGACTACAGCGGTACCCATATGCTCGATATCGTTGCCGATCGCCTGAACTTGCTCGGCGGTCAATTTGGGAACCTGGGCAACGGTAAGCGCGCCGATCTGCGAACTGGTCAGCGCGTCGATCTGCGCCGTCGTCAGCGTCGGGATCTGCGTCGTCGTAAGGGCAACAATCTGCCCGGTGGTGAGCCCGACGATGTCGCGCGTCTCGATGGCACGCAACTGGTCGCTGCCCAGCACCTGCAGGTCGGCCGTCTCAAAGCCCTTCATCTGCGCTGAAGTGAGCGCGGCGATGTCTGCGGTCTCCAGCGCCTTGACCTGGTCGGATGTCAGCGCGGCGATCTGCGCCGTGGTCAAGCCCGGCATCTGCGCAGTGGTCAGCGCCGCGATCTGATCGGTGGTGAGTTTGCCGATGCGCGTGTCGCTGATCGCGGCGATCTGCGACGACGTCAGGCTGGCGAGATCCGCCGTCTGCATCGCCACCAGTTGATCGGTACCGAAAGCTGCCACCTGTGCCGTGGTCAGACCGGGCATCTGCGCCGTTGTGAGTGCAACCACTTGCGCCGTCCGCAGTGCCGCGATGCTGTCGGTCGACAGCGATGCAAGCCGACTGGTGCTCAAGGCGGCGATCTGGGTGACGAACAAGGCCCTGATCTCACTGGTATCGAGCGTTGCGAGTTGCCCGCTGGTCAGCACTGCGACGTCTTGCGTCTCGATGAAGCTCAGTTGTGATGTGCTCAAGGCGGCAAAGTTGGCGGTAGACATGCCAGCGAACTGCTCGGTCGTCAGGGCCATGACCTGTGACGGGGTCAGCAGGCGGATCTGCGCCGTATCCAGCGCGTCGATCTGTGCGGTGG
>VEQZ01000053.1 GCA_018882975.1 Rhodocyclaceae bacterium
GCTGGCGGTATACCAGTCGCTGTATGCCTATGGCCTCGAACGGCGCGGGCATGTCTGGCAGCGCCTCGCGCGTGCTGGCTTGGCGCGGCTGTACGCGCCCGGTCCGGCGGGTTTTGCGCAATGGCTGGCGTTCGTGCTGGACCCCCGGCACGCCGCGCTGCTCGATGCGACCTTCGCGCCCGGGCTTGCCGCCGGTCCTGCCGGCATGGGCTTGGCGACTTGGCGCTTCTTGCGTCTGGCCTGCCCCGGCCTCGAGCGGCTCGCGCCGGACTACGGCATCGGCGCCGACGCCATCGCGCAACGCTACGCGCTGGATGCCGTGCTGCGTCAGGAGGACTTGCGCGAGAATCTGGCCAGCCTTGCCAGCACGCATCTGGCGCACTGCATCGCTGACCTGCCGGCGGGCCTGGCGTGGCTGCGCGAGGCTGAGCCGGTGAACGTGTCGCAGGCGCGGGTGGCGGCGGACGCGCTGCCCGCTGCGGTGTTGCAGCGCCTGTTGCAGGCCGACGGGCTGATTTACCGTAACTTCTATCCGGAGCGCGAGGCCGCGATCCGCACCCGCCTTGCCACTGTGGCCACTGCGCAGCCATGAACCTGTCCGGGCCCAAACGCGAACCGAACGCCGCCAAGATCGATTGGCTGATGAGCGCCGAGCGCGACCTGCCGCCCCGCGCCGGGGCGCCCGTTTGCCGCTACCTGCTGTGTTCCACGGCGCGATGCGGTTCCAATCTGGTGAGCGACATGCTGCGCCAGACCGGGCTGGCCGGTGACCCGCTCGAATACCTCAACCCGCGCTACTTCAACGGCGAGTGTCGCCGCTTTGCTTTGGACCCGGCCCGTGCCCGTCGGGATGTCGAGGCCTACCTCGACGGACTGGAAAAGCGGCGGACCAGTGCCAATGGCTGGTTCGGTTGCAAGGCCCATTTTGCGCACCTCGCAAAGTGTTTGTCGTCTCAGCCGCAACTGGGTGAGCGCTTGCTCCGCCGCTTCGACCGCTTTGTGGTGTTGCGGCGCCATGACAAGCTGGCGCAGGCGGTGTCGCACCACCGCGCCAGCGTGACGCAGGTGTGGTCCTCGCTTGACGAGCGGTTCATGCCCCCCGACGACCCGCGTCGCCGCGTGACGGTGCCCTACGATGCGACCAGGATCAGCCGTTCGCTGGCCACCATCCTCGAACAGGAGCAGGGCTGGGAGCGCTGCCTCAGAGGTTTCGGACTGCCGTTCGAGGTGTTCTGGTACGAGGATTTTGTCGCCGACTATCGCGGCACCAGCGCACGCCTGCTGGCGGTGCTCGGCATTCCGCAGGGCTTGGCCAATGTCAGCGCGCCCACGCTGCAGCGGCAGGGCCGCGATGACGACCCTCTGTTGCTGCAGTTTCGCCAGACGCTGGGCTTGGGTCGCGGCTGAGGGGAGTGCCAGCCGCGCTGCCAGTGCGCGCGCGCCGCGCGGCGCAGCCATCCGACGGCGGCAAGCGGGATGCTCACGCCAGCCGGAAGCTGTCAAAACCCTCGATGATCCGCGCCAGCGCAGCGTCGGGCGCCGTGCTGCATGCTTCCTCTGGCTTGGAACCGCCAGCCAGCACGTCTTGGAGGCCGGCGAAGCGCCGGTCGCCCTGGATGTTCGAATGCAGGAACAGGCAGGGTGTGTCGAACGCGCGGCAGGGCAGGGCCACATGGAGGCGACTGGTCACCACCGATTCGGCGCGGCGGTACTGGTCGAGCAGACGTGCCGCCGCGGCGAGGCGCATCCTGACATCGGTGCGCTTGGTGCCACCCACGATCTCGTGGCTCAGAGCTTGATGGTCGGCGAAGGCCGAAAGGTCGGCGTCCACTCTTGGAATGTAGTGGCAACTGTTTACGTCGACGATGTACTTGCCCGAGCGCCGAATGGTCTGTGGCCGCCGGAAGTACAGCGTCAGGCAGCCGGTGAACCAGGCATCGATGCCATACCGCTGGAGCATCGCCTGTGTGCTCAGGTCCCTGCACCCGATGGGTTCATGCGCCTTGAAGTAGTCGACGTTGCGCGCGATCAGGCGCTCGTTGGCGCAATGGAAGCTGATGAAGATCGGGGTGATCTGTGGCGCGGGCGGAAACTGGTCGGGGCGATGCATGTACCAGCCGTTCATCAGGGCTTTGCAGGCCGGGCCGCTGTAGCTTGCCAGGTCTTCGCGGTCGAGCACGATCGAATGCTCGGTGCCCTTGCGATTGAGGAAATGCATGGCCGCCAGCGTCTGGATTTCGTCCCCCACGTTGGAGGTTCCGGCGTACACCACCGCCCACGGCAGCGCCGCGCCCGGCTGGCCGGACCTCATGCTTTGCCAGCGCCGCTCAAATGGCGCGCGGCCTTTTCGCCACTCACCCTCACACCAGCCGCAGCACGCCCAGTTTGAGCAACCAGACGAGGCCGCGGAACACCAGGCCGCGGCGCGCCTCGGCGATGCCCGCCACCACGTCGGCGGCGGCTCGCGGGCCGCTGGCGAGCGCCTCGATCACCTGCTGTGCCTCAGCAGCGTCGGGCAGCACCGGCTGCGCGAAGCTGACCATGGCCAGTTGGCGGTAGGCGGCCAGCCGTTGCAGCGCGGTGGCCGCGTCGCCATCGGCCAGCGCCAGCAGCGTGTCCGGCTTCAGACTGCGGCTGGGGTAGGCGGCAAAGGCCTCGAACGGGTCCATGCGCGCTGGCCACGGGCGTCGCGACGGGGCGAGTTGCGCGGCGCCCTCGCGGCGCAGACCGGCGAGCTTGGTCCACAGGTCCTGGTATTGACCCATCACCACCGCCCAGTCGTAGACTTCGCGCGCGCGCTGCCGCCCGGCACTGCCCATGCGCTGCCGCAGGTCGGGGGCGCGCAGCAGCTGCATGAAGGCCTCGGCGGCGGCCTCGACATCCACCGCCACCACGCTGCAGGTGTGGCCGCAATACATGTCGTAGTTGTCGATCTCCAGCGCGTGGCGCAGGGCGAGGTCGCCGCCAAGCCCCGGCGCCGGCATGGTGGTGGGGATGCAAAAGCCGTCCACCTCATGGCGCACGGTGTCGCGGTAGCCGTCCCAGTCGCTCACCACCACCGGCAGACCGGCCGCCATGGCCTCGATCGGGGTGATGCCAAAGGTCTCCTGGATGTTGTCGGAGAGCGAGCAGAAGATGTCCGCGCCGGCCCAGGCGGTCTCGCGGTCGGCGGCCTTACGCCCGTCGAGCGTGACCACCCGCACGCCGGGGCTGGCCAGCGCCGCGGCGTCGGCATAGGCGCGGCTGATGTGGTCGTTGGCGTGCCAGCCGCACTCCACCAGCACCACCTCCTTGCCGGTGCGTGCCTGCGCCCGCTGCAGGGCCTGGTACATGGCCAGCGGGTGCGCCTTGGCATGAAACGACAAGCGCCCGACAAACAGCACCGCCAGCGTGTTCTTCTTGAGGCCGAGGGCCTTGCGCGCCTTGCTGCGCTGCGCGGCCGTGAACTGGAAATCGGCGGTGTGAATGCCCAGCGGGATCACCGGGAACTGCGGCAGCACCAGCCGGCCGATGGCGAGGCGCTCGCGCAGGTGGTCGATCTGCGCCTGCAGCAGGCGCTGCACATTGTCGCGCACTGCCGTGCTGGTGCAGATCAGCGCATCCCAGGGCTGCACCGGCGCCGTGACCAGCTCGACGATGGCGTCCATGGCGCGCGCCGACGAGGTGGTGTGGGTGATGCCGCACAGGCTCCACGCACCATGGCCATGCGCCGCGCGCTGCCAGGCGTGGCCACCGATGCCGGGGCCGGGGTGGTACACCGTGCCGGCCTGCGCCAAGGCGCCGAGCTGGGCATTGACCACCGCGCGCACCGGCTCGGCGCGGCCGGCAGCGCGTGCCGCCTCGGCAAAATGCCGCGCGTGCGCCGCTTCCGCGACCTGCACCCACAGCTCGCCCGGCGGGCTGTGGGCAAGGAAGCCGCGCAGAAAACTCTCGCCCGCGGCGTTGCGGCCCATCAGCTTGGGGCCGCCGGTGGTGTAGGCCTCGGGGTGGTAGAACAGGGCTGCGGTCATGGTCCAGGTCTCCTCGAGCATCCGCTCAGCGGCTGCGTTTGCCGCGTTTGCGGAGGGGTTGGCGGGTCGGCGGGGTCCCGCGCGCAGTCATCACCAGCCACGGTGTCGGGCCGCTGCGCCATTCCCAAACCGCCAGCAACTGGTCGAGGTGGGCGAGGTTGCGGAACCATTCCGGGGGCTCAGTGAGCGAGCGCTGGCCGTCGTCGTGGACCACAGTGATGTGGTGCGTGGCTTCGAACCGCTGGGTGAGCGTGGCGGTGACACCGGGTTTGAGGCACTCATGGCTCTCCACGATCAAGTCCATGCCGGCCAACGCCGGAGCGACTGCAGGATCGAGCAATTGCTCCTCAGCGCCCTCGATGTCGCAGAGGACGAGCGCGCGTTGGCCTGCGTAGGTGGCGAAGTCCTCGGCGCCAAACAGCGCGCCCACTGTTACCCGGTCGGCAACGCCATTCTTGGCTGCCAGTTCGGTACAGGTCTGTTGCGCGACCGGGTTGAGGTCGAATGCAAGCACGCGGGTCGCGGCCATGCGTCGCGCCATGCCCACTGCGTAGTACCCCTCGGCACAGCCAATGTTGAGCACCACCGGGTAGGCGGCCGACAACGCAGCCTGGATATGGGGCTGCAGGGGTTGCTCGTAGCAGCCGAGCAATTTGGGGACATGGCACCCTTCGGCAGACTGCGGCAGAAAATCGAGTCCGGCCAGCGGGCCCTGCATCACGACCGTGCCGTGCTGTTGCAGCACGGTGTTCTGCAGAAGGACGCTGCGCCATTTGGCCAGCAGGCGCAGCGTGTTGTTGAGCTGGGTGTTGCCGTCCACCGCATCGGTGGCCAGACGCGCACGCGCCTCGGCGAGGACATTTTGCTGAAGTTTCGAATTTTTCATGGGACTTTGCCAGACTTGAGATGCGACTCTGCATGGCGCGCGCCACGCGTAGAGCCGCGCCCGCCGGAGCCGGGGGCGCAGGAGAGCAGGTGCTTGGACGGAAGGGGGGCGTGAAAAAACACAGTTCGGACCAATGCCGCTGGCGCAGCTTGTTGCCGCGCGTAGCGAGCGACGGGACAGCGGTGTGGCCAGACTAACGGCTTGAGGTCATTCTTCCTTCATCGACGCCGCCACGCGCTTGATCAGCGGGTGCAGCAGGTAGGTGAGCATGGTGCGCTCACCAGTGCGCACCACCACTTCCACCTGCATGCCCGGCTGCATCTTGCGATTGCCGAGCTTGGCGATGCCTTCGGGCGTGATGGCGATACGCGCGAGATAGTAACTCGGGATCTGGCCCGGCATCGGCTGCGGGTCGGAGAGCACGTCCTGCGAGATCGACACGATCTTGCCCTCCACCACCAGTTGCGGCGAATGCGAGAAGGAGGTGAAGCGGGCGTCCACCGGGTCGCCGGTCTGCACCCGGTCGATCAGGTGCGGCGGGATCTTGGACTCCAGCACCAGCGACTCGTCCTCGGGCACGATGTCCATGATCTTCTGTCCGGGGCCAATCACCGCGCCCACCGTCTGCACACTGAGGCCGACCACCTGCCCGGCCGCCGGCGCGCGGATCAGGGTCTTTTCCAGCTGCATGCTCAGCGCGTTGTAGCGTTCCGCCAGCCCGCCGACCTCGCGCCGCACATTGGCGAGCTCGGTGTCGATTTCCTTGCGATGCTCGCTCTCGATATTGAGCACGCGCTGGCGTTGTTCGAGGATGGACTGCTGCGCCGACAGTTGGCGGCCCTGCAGGTCGGCGATGGCCGCCGAGTTGTCGGCCAGCTCGCGCTCCAGCTCGAGCTGCTGGTTGCGCGGCGCGTAGCCTTCCCGCACCAGGTCGCGGATGCCGGCGAGTTGCTCCTTGAGGATGGCGCGTTGCTGCTCGCGCTCGACGATCATGTGCCGGCTCGCTTCGATTTGCGCCTCGAGGCCGTGGATCGACTCGCGGATCGACGCGACGGCGGCGGTGACCGCGGCGCGCCGCGACTGGATCAGCTGTTTCTGTACCGAAACGTGCCGGCCGATCTCCGCGTCTTCGCCGGCGGCCGCGAGCAGGTCGGGGTTGAAGCTGATCTGCGTGCTGCCAAGTTGTTCGGCATTGAGCCGGCCCTCGGCGGCGCGCAGGCCGAAGTACTGCTGGCGCACCTGTTGCCAGTCGGCGCGCAGCGTGGCGTCGCCGAGCCGCAGCAGCGGCTGGTCGGCTTCCACCAACTGACCCTCGCGCACCAGCACCTCCTTGACCGTGCCGCCGGCAACGTGCTGCACCGGTTTGCGCTTGGTGTCGATCGACACCGTACCCATGGTCGGCACACCCTCGTCGAGCGGCGCCAGGGCCGCCCACAGCAGAAAGCCGCCAAAGGTGATGCCGAGCGCCCACAGGCCGATGCGGGCGACACGGGCGGTGTCGGTCTGCAGCTTGAGGCCCTGATCGACGATCTCGGCGTCCTGGATCGGAGGGGTGGGTGCGAGCGGCATGTTGGGCATGGTCTACCTGCTGGGGTCGGGGGTGTCGCCGGGGGTGGCGGGGGAGTCGGGGCGCCGTGCGTTGCCGACACCGGGGCTGACGGCACCGGGGCTGGCGGCGCCCGGCGGCGCGTTGGCCGGTGTCTGCAGTTGGGCGAGCACCGTGTCGCGCGGGCCGGCGGCGCGGATGCGGCCGTTGTCCATCAGCACCAGCTGGTCGGCAACACGCAGGATGCCGGGCCGGTGGGTGATGAGGAACACCGTGCTGCCCTCCTCGCGCAGCTTGCGCAGGGTGGCTTCGAGCGCCTGTTCGCCCATTTCGTCGAGATTGGCGTTGGGCTCGTCGAGCACGATCAGCGCCGGCGAGCGGTAGATCGCGCGCGCCAGCGCCACGCGCTGGCGCTGGCCGCCGGAGAGCGAGCTGCCAGCCTCGCCGATCGGGTTGTCGTAGCCGCGCGGCAGACGCAGGATCATGTCGTGCACGCCGGTCGTCTGCGCGGCGGCCACCACCGCTTCCGAGTCCATGTCGCCAAAGCGCGCGATGTTCTCCGCCAGCGTGCCGAGGAACAGTTCGACGTCCTGCGGCAGATAGCCCAGATGCGGGCCGATAGCGCTGCGGTCCCACTGTGACAGCGGCACGCCGTCGAGCAGCACCTCGCCCTGCGTGTCCGGCCAGATGCCCACCAGACACTTGGCCAGGGTCGACTTGCCGGAACCCGAGGGGCCGAAGATGCCGATTAGCTGCCCGGCCGGGAATTCGATGTCGAGGCCGCGCAGGATCGGCTCGGCGCGCCCGGGCGCGGTGGCGACCAAGCCGCGTAGCGTGATCTGCCCGGTGGGCCGGGTGCCGGACATGCGGCCTGCCGGTTCCGGGTTCTCCAGCAGCAGGGTATTGAGGCGTTCCCACGCCAGCCGGGCCGAGGTCAGGCCGCGCCAGCCGCCGACCAACATCTCGAAGGGCTGCGAGGCGCGGCCCATCAGCACATTGGCGGCGATCATCGAGCCCATCGAGAGTTCGCCGCGGATCACCAGCCATGCGCCCACGGCCAGTGACGCCGAGGCCTTGCTGTACTGCAGGCCCTTGGTCAAGGCAAGCATGCGGTGCTGCATGTCGTTGCTGTGCATGGCGGCGCGCAGGCTGTCGACCTGGCGGTCCCACCAGCGACGCCGCAGGCTGTCGACCATGCCCATCGATTCGATCACCTCGGCGTTGCGCATCTTGGTGAACAGGAAGGCGTTGAGCTCGCGTTCCTCATCCAGCGCGCTCTCATTGGCGTCGGTGGTGAAGCGGTGGTTGAGCCAGGCCAGCACGGCCTGGATGGTGATGAACACGAGGCTGGTGATGCCCAGCCAGGGGTGCAGCAGGAACATCACGCCGACGTACACCGGCGTCCACGGCGCGTCGAAGAAGGCAAAGATTCCCGGGCCGGTGATGTACTGGCGGATGTTGGTGAGGTCGGCAAACGCCTGCGTCGGGTTGTTGCCGACCTTGCGCAGCTGGCGCGAAAAGGTCGAGCGGAACACGGTGCGGTTGAGCACCTCGTCGAGGCGCACGCCCATGCGCACGATCAGCCGCGAGCGCGTGATGTCGGAGAGCGCCGTGACACCGTACAGAAACGCGGTGATGAAGGTCAGCCCCAGCAGGGTGAGAATGCTCTGGCTGATCATCACGCGGTCGTAGACCTGCAGCATGTACAGCGTCGGCACCAGCATCAGCACATTCACCACCAGGCTGAGGATGCCGACCACCACGAATTCGCGGCGGAAGGCCGCCAGCGCCACCGCCAGCGGCTGCGCGGTCACGTTGCGCGGAACTTCCGGAGCCGCCGATTGCGGGGAGGGGAGGGCTGGCGCGAGGGTGTCGGTCATGGGCGGGGTCTCGGGTGGGGCTCGGGTGCGACGGGCCTCAGGCGGCCGGCCGGGCGGCGGCTGGGCCGCCAGCCGCGGCGGCGGGCTGCGCGCCGGCCGGCGCTGTCACGCCGCGCAGCTTGGCCATGACCTCGTCGCGCGGGCCGAACAGGCGCACCTGGCCTTCGGTCAGCACCAGCATGCGGTCGGCCGCCGCCAGCACACCGGTGCGGTGGGTGATGACGACCACTGTTGAGCCCTGCGCCTTGAGCCAGTTGAGGATTTGCAGCAGGTCGCGCTCGCCGGCCTCGTCGAGGCTGGAGTTGGGCTCGTCGAGCACGATCAGCCGCGGCACACGGTAGATGGCGCGCGCCAGCCCGACGCGCTGGCGCTGGCCGCCGGAGAGGATGGCGCCGTCGTCACCGATCGGCGTGGCCAAGCCCTGCGGCAAGCCAGCCACCACGGCGCGCAGGCCGGCGGCATCGATGGCGGCGTCGAGCGCGGCCTCATCCACGTCGTCGAAGCGCGCGATGTTCTCGGCCAGATTGCCCTCGAACAGCTCGACGTCCTGCGGCAGGTAGCCGATGTGGCGGCCGAGTTCCGACTTGTGCCAGGCATGCACGCTCACGCCGTCGAGGCGCACGGCACCGGCTGCGGCCGGCCATACGCCGACCAGCGCGCGCGCCAGCGTCGATTTGCCCGAGGCCGACGGGCCGACCACCGCCAGCACCTCGCCCGGGCGCGCCACGAAACTCACGCCGCGCAGGATCTGCAGCGGCTGGCCGGGGGCGTTCACCACCAGCCCCTCGACGCTCAGTTGCCCCTGCGGCGGCGGCAGCGGCATGCCGCGCTCGCGCGCCGGCACCGCCTCGAGGAAATGGTCGAGCCGGCCAAAGGCCTGCCGCGCCGACACCACCATCTTCCACATCGAGATCATCTGCATCAGCGGCTGCAGCGCCCGACCGCCGAGGATCGAGGCGATGATCATGGCACTGCCACCGTCGGGGATCACGCCCTCGAGGGTGAGGAAACAGCCGAAGCCGAGCAGCAGCGAGCCCTGCGCCATCATGATCATGCGCGACATCGCGGCGCTGGTGCCGGCGTGGTCGGAGGCCTGCGCCTGGTAATAGAGGAAGCGCCGCTGGCTCTTGAGCCAGCGCGCCTCGACCGCGTCCATCATGCCCATCGCCTCGACCACCGGCGCGTTGCGCAGCATCGAGCGGGCGTAGGTCTGCGCCTCCCCGGCGGCGCGCTGCGCGGCGTCCATGGTCGGCTTGACCTTGCGCTCGGTCATGACGTTGGTGATGGCCATGGCCACCGCGCCGAGGCAGGCAAAGAAGCCCATGCGCGGGCTGATGAGAAAGATCATCAGCAGGAAGATCGACGCCAGCGGCGCGTCGATCAGCGCCGGCATGGCCATGCTGCCAAGGAAGCTGCGGATCTCGCGCAGGTCGGACAGCGCCTGGGTGGCGCCCGGCACCTTGCGCAGGTTGGCGTCGAAACTGGCATTGAAGACACGCTCCGCCAGCTTGACGTTGAGGTCGACCCCGGCGCCGGTGAGCACCTCGCTGCGAATCCACTCGAGAAACTCCTGCAGCGCGATGATGGCCACCAAGAGCAGGCTGAGCATCAGCAGCGTCTCGACGCTGCGGCTGTTGACCACGCGGCCGTAGACCTCCTGCATGTAGACGATCGGCCCCAGCGACAGCAGGGTGATGGCGAGGCTGAACCAGAACGAGCGGCGGAACAGCGGCAGCAGGGACCAGATCGCCGAGCGCAGTTCGGATTCGATCTTGGCGGTGGGTGTCGGGATGGGTGGGGCCATCAGGCGACTCCGGTGAGTTGGGCGGTGGCCGGCGCGACCGCCGGCACAGAGGGCGGTGGCCCGGTGTCAGCCGCCTGCACGACCAGGTATTCGGGCAGGTGCGGGCTCTGCGGTGCCACCACCTCGTCGGCGTCGGCAGTGCTGAACACGAAACACAGGTGGAACACGCCGCCGATCTGCTGCAGCACCACTTCGCGCAGCCGTTCGTGCAGGAAGTGCGCCTGCTCATCGGCGGCCAGATCGACCTGAAAGCGCATCCGGCCGTCGAGCGTGAACATCGACACGCCGCCGTCGCGCAGGCTCAGGGTGTGGCGGTCAAAGAACACCGGCGCGCGCCCTTCGAAGACGATCAGCGGCAGGGATGATTCGGGCTGGCGTGCGGCCAGCCACGGGCTCCCCGGGCTCTGATAGACCAGGCGGCAGGCCCGCGACACCGAGTAGATGGCGTTGCAGGCCATCTGCGAGCCGAGTTGCGGAAACTGTTCGCGCAAGCGCCGATAGGCCAGGTGGTGCAGGCCGACGCGGTTCCAGCAGCGCGTCTCGCGCACCAGCGGCGTGAGCGCGTTGCACGCCTGCACGAACACCGCCTGCAGTTGCAGCAGGCGCTCGAGCTGTTCCGGGCCGGCGCGGAGCGGGACGCTGAAGCGCACGGGCACGGTGCGCGCGCCTCAGGCCGGGTCGCCGCGCGACGCTTCGGCGTCGGCGGCCTTGCGCTGCGCATCGATCAGCCACTGCGGCCAGACGTCGCGCGGCCACCGGGCGGTGCCGTAGATGCGGAACACCAGCCCGATCCACTGCCGCAGGTGCACCTCTTCGAGGCTGAGCGTGGCCACCGGGTGGACCATGCCCGCCATCGACGCCTTGAAGATCACGCGCGCGCCCTTCTTGTTGCTGCCGACCCGACCGATGTCGAAGCCGGCCACCAGCACCGAATCGCCCTGCCAGCGCACCGGCTCATCATTGCGCATCTGTGACTGCGCGGCCTGCTGCTCCCAGACCTGCAGGTGGCGGGCGAAGGACTCGTCTTTTTTGGCCGCGCGCGCCGAAACCATGCCGCCGAGGTGGCCGAACAGCGTGTCGGCGAGGCGCCGTGTCAGCCACAGGCGCAGCACGCGCCCGTCCGCGCTTTGGGCGTCGAGGCTGATACGGTCCTCGAACGGGCTGTAGCCCTGCGTCAGCTTCTGGATCGCCAGCGGCGTGGCGCCGCTTGCCGGGCTGCCGGCGGCCGGGGCGCCGGAATTGCCAGGGTTGCTACTCATGGGTGGCCCGCCGCGACGGCCGGCACGGGTGCCGTGGTCAGCAAGTCGTTGAGGCGCGTGAATTCCTCGTCGTCCATGGTGCCGATGAGGCTGTTCAGGCGCACCCAGGCCGCCAGCATGCCGTAGCGGGCTTGGGCGAATTCGAGCTCGACCTGGAAGCGCTGCTGTTCGACCAGCAGCACGTCGAGCGAGGTGCGGGTGCCGGCCAGCACGCCCTTTTGGTTGGACAGCACCGCCTGCTCCGCCGAGGCGAGCGCCTGCTGAAAGGCGCGGAACTGGGCGATGCCTTCCTTGATGGCCATGAAGTTCTTGCGCAACTCGAGTTGCGCCGAATTGACCGTGTAGAAGTAGCGCTCCTTGCGCTCCTCCGACTGCGCCACCGCCTCGCGCACGCGGCTCTGCGTCAGGCCGCCGGAGTAGATCGGGATGGTGAGCTGGAGGCCGTAGGAATTCGAGGTGATCTCGAAAGGTGAGAGCGCGTTGGAGCCGGTGAAGAAGCGGTTCTCGCCAAAACTGCGGTTGTAGCTGGCAATGAAGTCGAGCGTCGGCAGGTGGTCGGCCTTGGCCGCGCGGATCGCCGACTTGCTGGCTTCCAGCTCGGCGGCGCGCGCCATGATGTCGGGGCTCTTCTCCATGGCGAGTTCGAGCAGCGGGTCGATCTCGCCAGGGTCGAACACCTCGGGCGTCATGCGGCTGACATCGATCGGCGCCACCGTGTCCACGCCTTGGCCGATCAGCACTTCGAGCTGGGCGGTGGTGACGCGGATGTTCTGCAGCAGGCCGATCTCCTGCGCGCGCAGCTTGTCGAGTTGGGCGCGCGCCTCGTCGATATCGGTGCGCACGCCGGTGCCGGCCTCGAGTGCCTTCTGCGCACCCAGCAGTCGCGCCTCGATATTGCGGCGCTGGGCGGCGAGCAGGCTGAGTCGGTCGCGGGAAAGCAGCGTCTCGAAATAGGCGGCGGCCACGCGCACGCCCACCGACTGTTTCTCGCGCTGCAGGTCGGCTTGCGCGCTCTTGACCTCTTCGCGCGCCTGTTGCAGGGCAAAGGCCGAGCGCAGGCGCAGGATCGGCTGCCGCAACTGAACGGCGTCGGTCTCGGCCGGTGAGCGCGGAACGGTGCTCGTTTTGCCACTCTGGGTGCGCTCGGTCTCGGTCCGGTTGCGCGTGATCGAGGCACCGATATTGGGCAGCAGCTGCGACCAAGCCTGCGGCACCGCCTCCTCTTCAGCCTTGGTGCGCGCCTGCACGATGCGGTACTGACGGTCGTTCTGCAGCGCCAGCCGGTAGCTCTCCAGCAGATCGATGGCCCACGCCGGGCTGCCGCCGATTACCAGCAGGCTGGCGGCGAGCGCGCGCAAATGGCGCGCCGCGCTGCCGGGGCGGGCGGGTCTGCGGGCGGCGCGTTCGCTCATCTCGGGTCCTTGGTGGGCGGCGCGGCGGGGCTGGCCATGGCGGGTGTGTCTCCGGCGGGTGCGGCTGGCGGCGAGTTGGCGCGTTTCGGCGGGGGCCGGGCTCGGCGCCATCTCCTATATGAATCTCATCCTATATGAAAAATTCCGGGGCGTGAAGAGGGAGGCTAGGGCGCGGCTCGGTGTTGAGGGCGAGAGGCGGGGCGAGAGGCGGGGCGGGACGAGGGGGGCTCAGGCCACCTTGTGCTGCAGCAGGTTGTGCCAGGCCAGCAGGCCGACCGGTCGCCCGTGATCGACGCAGACCAGCCGCCCGACGCGCTTCTCCTCCAGCACCGCGAGCGCCTCGCTGGCCAGACGGTCGGCCTCGATGGTCATCGGGGCGCGCGTCACGAAGTCGCCCACCGGGCGCTGCAGCAGGGCGTCGAAGTGCCCGCCCGAGCCGGTGATGAGGCGCCGCAGGTCGCTCTCGGTGAACAGCCCGGCCAGGGTGTCGCCTTCCAGCACCAGCAGCGCGCCCATGCGGCCGGTGGCCATCTCGGGGATGGCATCGAGCAGACGCGCGGTCGGCGCGCAGTGCGGCACCTCGGCGAGGCCCTGCATGACGTCGCGCACGCGCAGGTAGTAGCGGCGGCCGAGTTGCCCGAGCGGGTGGGTGCGGGCGAAGTCTTCGGTGGTGAAGCCGCGGCCGGCCAGCGCCGCCATGGCCAGCGCATCGCCCAGCGCCAGCTGCACGGTGGTGGAACTGGTCGGGGCCACTCCGAGCGGACAGGCCTCGTGGGTCACGCCGCTGTCGAGGTGGATGTCGGCGAGCTGCGCCACGCGGCTGACCGGCGCGCCGGTCATGGCGACGATGCGCGCGCCAAAACGCCGGGCAAAGGCGGCGATGTTGACCACCTCGTCCGACTCGCCGCTGTTGGAGATCACCAGCACGATGTCGCTGGCGGTGATCATGCCGAGGTCGCCATGGCCGGCCTCGGCCGCGTGCACGAAGAAGGCTGGCGTGCCGGTGCTGGCCAGCGTGGCGGCGATCTTGCGCCCGACATGCCCGCTCTTGCCGACCCCTGACACCACCACCCGGCCGCGGCAGCCCAGCACCGCCTGCACGGCGTGGGCAAAGTCCTCGCCGAGGACGCCGGCACTGCGTTGCAGGGCGGCCGCCTCCTCGGCCAGCACCCGCCGGCCGATGGCGAGCGCGTCGCCGAGCGGCCACGCCTCAGACATGGGCGCGGCCGGCGGCTGCGGCGGGAAGGGCGGCTGCGGCTGCCACGGTGGAGGGCGCGGGGGACAGGAGAAGGGCGGCGGGCTGGGTCACGGCGGGGCGTTCGATATGGGCGCCAAGCGGCGCGGGTGGCCGATTCTAACGCCCTCCCCGGCGCCGAAAGGTGCCGATGCACGACAGCGGGGGCGGGCGGGGCTGGGTCCTTTGGCCCCCGAATGGCCCCGTTGGCACTGCGGGCCAGAGTCGCGGCGGTGTGCGGCAGTCGCGCGGAGCTTGCGCGGCGTCAAGGGGACTGCTCGCCAACCCCGCAGGCCGCTGGCCGCTTTCTTACTGTGGTGCGCGAGCCTGCCGGATGTCCCGGCAGCCTCCCACCTACCCGGCCGCGTCGGCTTTGCCTGCATGCGGCGCCGGATCAACTTGAGGAGCATTGCATGAGCGTGACCATCCGCAACTGGGGCAGTTTCCCCTCGCCCATCGGCGAACTGTCCGCGACGGCGTTGGACTTGACCGCGCAGGGGCGAGCCAGTCTGGCAGCGCTGCTGGCAAATCTGCCGGAGCAGTTCGGCCTGTATCCGCCGGCCACCGATCGCGGCACCCTGTTTTTTCGCGAGGACGAAGGCGCCGACCTGCTGCGCCTAGACGGGCGCTTTCGTGACGGCAGCGGCCGCGTCGAGGCCATGACCTACTACGACGACGTGGTGTACGACGGCACCACCCCAGTCGCTGGCGAGCGCTACCACCTCAGTGGGGGCAGAGCCCGATTCGACGCGGAAGGCGGCTTGAGCGGTTATTTCCGCGACGTCGAGTTCACCGACTACAGCGAGGGCTACAGTGCCAGCCTGCGCGGCAAGTTCTTTGCGGCCAGCGGCACAGGCTCGTTCGACACGGCCGATCTGCGCCTCGAGGATGGGTCGGGTTATCGCTTGCGTGGTGACATCCGCTTTGCCACCGACGACGGCCCGGCCTTTGACGGGACCGTGCGCAGCTTGGACATCTTCGCCGCCGGCGGCGAGCGCGTCGCCACCGCGCGCGGCCTCAAGATCGACGCTGGCGACTTTGGCGACGGCCCTGGCTCGTTTGCCGACGCGGTCATCTTTGCCGGCAACGACAACGTCACCCTTGGTGACGACGGCGTCTTCTTTGACGCTTGGGCCGGCAAGGACCGCGTCAAGGGTGGCAGCGGCAACGACACCATCGATGGCGGCGAGGGCAGGGACGTACTGACCGGTGGCGGTGGCGAGGACGTCTTCCTGTTCTCGGCGGCGGAGTCGGTGCTCGGCAGCTATGCGCGCGACGAGATCACCGATTTCCGCGCGGCCGATGATCGGCTGGTGCTTGACACCGACGTCTTTGTCGCGCTCGCCGATGCCGACTATTACGACCCGGGCACGGGCGACTTCGTCTACGGCGCGGCGGCGGCGGACGGTGTGCTGGTGTATGCGCGCGGTGTGCTGTACTACGACGCTGATGGCAGTGCCGGAGCTGATG
>VEQZ01000054.1 GCA_018882975.1 Rhodocyclaceae bacterium
GTTCATAGTTCAGCCACGCAGCGACGACGCTGCACCGATTAACTAAGGAGAAAGACCATGTGGACCAAGCCTGCTGCTGCTGACCTGCGTTTCGGTTTCGAAGTCACCATGTACATCGCCGCCCGCTAAGCGAGCCGCGTTGTCAGCAAGAGAGCCACCCTCGGGTGGCTTTTTTGTTTCCAGGCCCTGATCAGCACACGTCGAGTGCCGGCTCGCCGCCAGTTGCTCAACCAAACTGGAACGCTGAGACGGTGGTCTCCATCACCCGGTCGGAAAACACCCGTACGCCCCGGTCAGCGGCCCCGACTCCCGCCACGGCTGTGCCAGTTCGGACGAATGTCCACGAAAACGGCCAAATGATCCAAATCCGGGACTGGAGACTTGCGGACGGACTACTATTCAGATGAAGGACGCGGCTTGGGTTCAGATGCGCACCCCTGACCCAAGGGCATGAAATCCGGGTCCGGGGCAAAGCATGATAGACAGACTCATTTCTGCGAATTCGCTTAAGTCGCTCGCCGGAGGTGCCGCCTTCCAGCGTGGCGAGGAATACTTCTCGGATGGTGCTGTCGGGCAGCTGAGGGTGCAGGACGGCAAGGTGTCCGCCAAAGTTCGGGGCACCGAGACCTATCGGGTTGATCTCCGGGGCGAAGGCAAGCAACTGGTCGGAGATTGCACCTGTCCGCGCGCCGGCGACGGCTATTTCTGCAAGCACTGTGTCGCTGTCGGACTGGCTTATCTTGGCGAGCGGGAATCTGCGTCGGCCCAAGACGCCGGGGGCAAACCGACCACGCGCAAGCGCCGCGATCCCTGGAAAGACATCCGGAGGTATCTGGAGAACCAGCCTGGCGAATCGTTGGTCAGCTTGTTGCTGGACCTTGCACAACGTGACGACCGGCTGTTCCAGTCGCTCCTCCTCAAGGCCGGGCGGGCGCAGGGCGGCGGTAATGTCGAGGGGGCTTTTCGAAGGGCCATCGACGATGCGGTGCGAATCGGCGGCTTTTTCGATTGGCGCGAGGTCAGTGGCCATGCTGAGGACATCTGCCAGGTGGTCGATTCTCTGGCGGAACTGCTGCAAGCCGACTCTGCCGCCATGCTGGTCGGGCTCGCCGAGCATGCGATCAAGCAGGTCGAGACCGTCCTCGAGCAGGTCGATGACTCGGACGGCGAGATCGGTGAACTCGTCGACCGCCTCGGCGCGTTGCACCTGTCGGCCTGCACCATGGCCAAGCCCGATCCGGTGGCCCTCGCCGAGCGCCTGTTCCGTCTTGAGACCACCTTGCCGATCGGCGTGTGCAGTTTTGACGCGGCAACCTACGC
The DNA here is from genome assembly GCA_018882975.1 of Rhodocyclaceae bacterium. Taxonomy (GTDB): domain Bacteria; phylum Pseudomonadota; class Gammaproteobacteria; order Burkholderiales; family UBA3065; genus UBA3065. The sequence continues at coordinate 1,321 of VEQZ01000054.1, forward strand.
CACCCCGCTCGGCAAGACGGGTCTGCAGCGATATCGCGAACTGGCGGAAGCCGAATGGCGCAAGATCAAGCCGCGCGCCGATGGCAAGGGCTACGACATCCATCGCTCCCGGATCACCCGCATGAGGGAAAGCCTTGCCGAGGCCAGCGGGGATGTTGACGAGCTGGTGGCGATCAAAGCCGAGGATCTGTCATCCGGCCACTCGTATCTCGGCATTGCCGCAATCCTCGCCAATGCGAACCGCCGCGATGAAGCGCTGGATTGGGCCGAGCGCGGCCTCAAGGCATTTCCCGTTCATCCACCCGATGCACTGCGGGATTTCCTGGTCGCGGCGTATCTCAAGCAAAAACGCAACGACGAGGCCCTGCAACTGACCTGGCTCCAATTCGAGGAGCGCCCGGGCCTCGAGACCTACCGAAAGCTGCATGAGGTCGCCGGCAAGCTTGGCGCCTGGCCCGCGCAGCGCGAACGTGCCCTGGATTGGCTCGATCAGGCGATCCAAGAGGAGGCCGCATCCACCAGCCGCTGGAAGCCCAAGCCCTCGACGCCCGATTTCACCCGGCGCTTGTCGATTGCTTTGTGGGAGAACGATCTGGAGGCTGCCTGGAGAGTCGCCCACCTCGGCATCTGCGACCGTGGTTTATTGATCCAGCTTGCCGGCAAGCTCGAAAAAGACCGCGCTGAAGATGCCATCAACGTATACCGGAGGCTCATTCCGGCCATCGTCGACGAGACCAGCAACCGGGCCTACGCGGAGGGCGTGCAGCTGGTCCGCAGGATTGGTGCGCTGATGAAAGAACGGAACAGGATGGTTGAATTCGGTGACTATCTGGCGGAGTTGCGGGCGCGGTTCAAGCCAAAGCGCAACCTGATGAAACTGCTCGACATCGTCGGCCGGGATTTCGCGCTGTGGCGGTGACGGCCCGCAGCAGACTTCTTGCGCAGCGCACGGAACATCGCCACCTGGGCCTTGATTCGCGCTGGTGAGTTCGAGCGCCCTTCCGAGCCCGGCCACGGTGACTGCGCTGCCGCGCGCGGGTGTCAGTCGGCTTCCGGCGTTTCCCCCCAGCGCGTCAGCAGACCGGTCTCCACCCCGATCTGGTCGCAGATGCGCATCACCACAAAGTCGATCAGATCCTCGACCCGCTGCGGCCGGTGATAAAAGCCGGGATTGGCCGGCAGGACACAGGCGCCGGCGCGCGCCAGACGCAGCATGTTCTCGAGGTGGATGGCGGAGAGGGGTGTTTCGCGCGGCACCAGCACCAGCGGCCGGCGCTCCTTGAGCATCACGTCCGCAGCGCGTTCGATCAGGTTCTTGGCCAGCCCCTGCGCGATGGCAGCGAGCGTGCCCATGCTGCACGGGCAGACCACCATGGCGTCGGCGGCATTCGATCCTGACGCAATCGGCGCGAACCACGCCTCGCGGCCGTACACCTGCAGCGCCGCGCCGGCACCGAAGCGCTCGCGCAACAGCGCAGCGGCGGCATCTGGCGCGGCCGGCAGGGCGAGGTCCAACTCCTGCCGCGCCACCACCTGTGTCACCGCCGAGTAGACCAGTTCGACACGCAACCCGGCGGCCAGCAGCACCTCGACCAGCCTCAGCCCGTAGCCAATGCCGGAGGCGCCGCTCCAGGCGACGACCACCCGCCGCGGCGGGCTGGCGAGCGTCACCTTGCCATGCCCTTGTCGCCAGCGACGAGACGCTGCACCCTCACGTCGACACCCGTCCGATGTCGCGGTGGCGGGTCTGCACCGTGGCGGAATCCGCGCAGTCCTCCGCCAGGCGTTCGGCGAGCCAGACCGAGCGGTGGCGCCCGCCGGTGCAGCCGATGCCGACCGTCAGGTAGCTGCGCGGCTCGTCGCGGTAGCGCGGCAGCCAGGTGGCGAGAAAACCGGCGATGTCGCGGCGCATCGCCTGCACCGTCGGGTCGGCCGCCAGAAAAGCCGCCACCCCTGCATCGCGCCCGCTCTGTGGCCGCAGCGCCGGGTCGTAGTGCGGGTTGCGCAGGCAACGCACGTCGAACACCAGGTCCATGCCTAGCGGAGTGCCGTACTTGAAGCCGAAGGACTGGAACAACACATTGAAATGCCCCGCCGGCGTGCCGGCGAAGTCGCGCACCCAGCCGGCGAGTTGCCCGGTGCCGGCATCCGAACTGTCGATGTGATGTGCCAAGGCAGCCACTTCGGCCAGTTGGGCGCGCTCCAGCGCGATGGTCTCGGCCAGCGAGCGCGCGTCGTCATGCAGCGGGTGCGGGCGGCGCGTCTCCGAGAAGCGCCGCGCCAGCACCTCGGGCCGCGCCTCGAGGAACAGCGCGCGTACCGTGTGCCCGGCAAGGCGCAGCGCGTCGACCTGCCCCGGCAGTGCGCCCATGCCGCCGCCCTCGGCGGTCGCGCTGCGCGTGTCCACGCCGATCGCCAAAGGCGCACCGATGCCGCGGCCGATGCGCTGCACCAGGTCGGCCAGCAAAACCGCCGGGATGTTGTCGACGCAGTACCAGCCGCTGTCCTCCAGCGTGCGCAGCGCCACGCTCTTGCCAGCCCCGGATTGGCCGGTGATGAGCAGGATGTCGAGCTGCCCGCCGTCGCTCACTCGTCGCCGGCGATCATCTTGGCCTGACGCTCGGCCAGTTCGCGGTTGCTGTCGATGCCGCGCAGTTGCAGAACCGTATTGCGCACCGCAGCCTCCACCAGGACGGCCAGATTGCGTCCCGGCGCCACCGGGATGGTGACCTTGGCCAGCTTGACGCCGAGGATGTCGATCACCGAGGCGTTCAGCGGCAGCCGCTCGAGGGGCGCCTGATCGACATGGCGCACGCTGGCCAGGTGAATGATCAGCCGGACGTTCTTGTTCGGTCGCACCGAGGTCTCGCCAAAGATGGTGCGGATATTCAGCACACCCAGCCCGCGCACTTCGAGAAAGTCGCGCAGCAGCGTGGGGCAGCGCGCCTGCAGGGTGTCGGGGCCGATGCGGTAGATGTCGACGACGTCGTCGGCCACCAGACCGGCGCCGCGCGAGATCAGCTCGAGGCCCAATTCGCTCTTGCCCGAGCCGGAGTCGCCGGTGATGATCACACCCATGCCCAGCACGTCCAGACAAACGCCGTGCACGCTGGTCGACTGTGCCAGCCGCAGGGTGAGGTAGTTGCGCAGCAGCGCCATGAACGGGATGGTCGGCTGGTCCGACGCTGCCAGCAGGGTGTGGTTGCGCTGGCAGGCGGCTTCGACGAAGTCCGGCACCTCGGCGTTGTCGGCGATCACCAGCAGCAGCGGCCGGGCGGCGAACAGCTGGTTGAAGTGCGCATCGAGTGGCGCGGGCTCCAGGCTCTTGAGGTAGGTGAGCTCGGTGGCACCGAGCACTTGGATCCAGTTGGGGTGGATGAAGTTGAGATGGCCGACCAGGCCGTTGGGCGAGTTGACCAGCGATTCGCTGTCGATGCGCCGCTCGCCGGCGCGGTCGGAGACGATCCAGCGCAGGCCAAGCTTGACCTGGTTGTCGGCGACCAGTTGCGCGACCGAGACGCTCGACACTCAGGCCTCGCTGGTGGCAAAGACCCCCATCACGGCAGCCGCGTCGGCAGCTTTGGCGAGGCGGTCGCGGAACGAGGACGAGCCGAGGTGCTGCGCCAGCTCGCCGAGCAGTTGCAGGTGCAGGTCCTCGGCGTTGGCCGGGACCAGCAGGGTGAAGACGAGCGAAACCGGTTTGCCGTCAGGGCTCTCGAAACCGATCGGCGGCGAAAGCCGACTGAACAGCACCGACCCGCCCTTGAGCCCCTTGATGCGCCCGTGCGGGATGGCCACGCCCATGCCGAGGCCAGTCGATCCGGCGCTCTCGCGCTCCTGCAGGCTGCCGAGGATGGCTGTCTCGGCGACGCCGGTGAGGGGCGCGGCCTGCCGCGCGAGGTGCGCGAACAGACCGGCCTTGTCGGCCACCGCAAGGTCGAGTTCGATGGCCTGCGGACGCAGCAGGGTGGCGAGGGTGCTCATGCGTCCGGAAGGTCCTTGGCGCGGCGCGGTTTCAGTCGGCCAGAGGCTGGCGCTTGATGCCGGCGCCATGGTGGTTCTGGTTCTTTTCCTTGTGCCGGATGACCTCGCGGTCAAGCTTGTCGGCCAGCGCGTCGATCGACGCGTACATATCCTGATCGACCGCCTCGGCGTGCAGGTCGCGGCCACGGACATGAATGGTGGCGGCTGCCTTTTGCTGCAGCTTCTCCACCGACAACACCACATTCACCGTCGTCACCTCGTCGAAGTGTCGCAGGACACGGTCCAGCTTGCCTTCCAAGTAGTCCCGGATGGGCGGCGTGATCTCGACGTGGTGACCGGCAAGGCTCAGGTTCATGACAGCTCCTCCTGGTTGCACAACATGCTGTATGCACAGCTTGGCGCCGCGAACCAGCGCTGCCGCTGGTTCACAGCGATTTCCGCAGGGACACTGCGGGGATCTGGAGTGACTCTCGGTACTTGGCGACGGTGCGTCTCGCCACGATGATACCCTGCCTGCCGAGGATGTCGGCGAGCTGGCTGTCGGACAGCGGCTGGCGGCCGTTCTCGTTGCCGACCAGCTGACGGATGAGCGCGCGGATCGCTGTCGACGATGCTGCGCCACCAGTCTCGGTGGCGACGTGGCTGCCAAAGAAAAACTTGAGTTCGAACAGACCGCGCGGCGTCATCATGTATTTCTGCGTGGTGACCCGGCTGATGGTCGATTCGTGGAGGTCGAGCGCTTCGGCGATCTCGCGCAGCACCAGCGGCCGCATGGCCACCTCGCCGTGGTCGAAGAAGCCCTGCTGCCGCGCCACGATGGCCTGCGACACCCGCAGGATGGTCTCGAAACGCTGCTGCACGTTGCGCAGCATCCAGCGTGCCTCCTGCAGCCGGCCGCCGAGCTCGCCGCCGTGACCGCGGTTGCGTGCCAACAATTCCGCATACATGCGGTTGACGCGCAATCGCGGCACCGCGTCGGCATTGAGGCGGGCGGTCCAGCGTCGGCCTTGGCGCACCACGCGCACGTCCGGCACCACGTAACGCGTGTCGGTCTGGCCAAATGGCGCGCCGGGCCGCGGGTTGAGGCGCGTCACCAGCGCTTGCACCGCGCGCAGCGTCGCTTCGTCGCAACCGAGCGCGCGACGCAAACCGGCAAAGTCGCGCCCGGCCAGCAGGTCGAGGTGCTCGCGGGTGAGCTTGAGCGCCAACTGCCGGTGCGGCGTGTCGTCGGGCATCGCTTCGAGCTGCAGGGCGAGGCACTCGGCCAGGCCACAGGCGCCCACGCCGGGCGGGTCGAGCGTCTGCAGATAGCGCAGCGCGACGCGCAGGGCATCGCCATCGACCGCCGGTTCGGTGTCGTCGAGCGGTTCGCCCGCGCTGTCGCCGACCAGCGTATTGGCGACCTCGATCAGTTCGTCGAGGCTCTGCGTCAAGTAGCCGTCTTCGTCGATGGCTTCGATCAGCCACAGCACCAGTTGCCGGTCGGCGTCGGCGAGATGCGACATCTGCACCTGCCAGATCAGGTGGTCGCGCAGGCTGGTGGTGACGGCGGTCTGCCGCTCGAAGCCGTCTTCGTCGTCGTCGCCGCCGCCGCTGCCGCCACCGTCCCAGAGCAGGGTGGCATCACCGCCGTCGGCTTCGATTTCGGTCGCTGCATCGGCTGCCGCTGGCAGCCCCTCGCTGCCTGGGTCGGCCTTGTCGGCGGCGCTGGCGCCCTGGGCGGTCAAGGCCGCCGCCAGCATCGGCAGCAGCTCGTCGGCCTCGCCGGCCTCGGCGCGCTCGAGCATGGGGTTCTCGTCGAGCACGCGCTCGAGCTCCTGATTGAGCTCGACGGTCGACATCTGCAGCAGCCGGATCGACTGCTGCAACTGCGGCGTGAGGGTGAGCTGCTGGCTGGCGCGCAGCTGCAGGGTTTGTTTCATGGCCGCGGTGGCGCGCTCCTAGAGCCTGAAGCGCTCGCCGAGGTAGACCCGCCGCACGTCCTTGTCTTCGACGATCGCCGACGGCTCGCCGCTGGCCAGCACATGGCCTTCGCTGATGATGAAGGCGTGGTCGCAGATGCCGAGCGTCTCGCGCACGTTGTGGTCGGTGATGAGCACGCCGATGCCGCGGTCGCGCAGGAAGGCGATGATGTTCTGGATGTCGATAACGGCGATCGGGTCGACCCCGGCGAAGGGCTCGTCGAGCAGCACGAAGCGTGGTTCGGTGGCGAGCGCCCGGGCAATCTCGACGCGGCGCCGTTCGCCGCCGGAAAGGCTCACCGAGGGTGCGTCGGCCAGATGCGCCACATGCAGCTCCTCGAGCAGCGCCAAGGCCTGACGGTCGATCCAATCGTCGTCGTTTTCGTGGGCGATTTCGAGAATGGCGCGGACGTTTTCGACCACCGTCATGCGCCGAAAGATCGATGCTTCCTGGGGCAGGTAGCCGAGCCCGAGGCGCGCGCGCACGTGCATGGGCTCGTGCGTGATGTCGCGCCCGTCGAGAAGGATGCGGCCGCCATCGACGGGCGTCAGTCCGACGACCATGTAGAAACAGGTGGTCTTGCCGGCGCCGTTGGGGCCGAGCAAGCCCACCACCTCGCCGGCATCGACGCTGAACGACACATCCTCGACCACCGTGCGCGCCTTGTAGCGCTTGCGGAGCCGCTCGGCGGCCAGCGTGCTCATCGCGAGGGGGTGTCGGCGGTCGCCTTGCGTGGCTGGATAACGGCCTTCACCCGGCCGCCACCGCCCGCTGTGGCGCCCTCCGACTGCTGCGACTCTCCAACCGCGCGGTAGGTCCCGTTCACGCCGTTGTATTCGATGAACTGACCGCGCACCCAGTCCTCGCCGCGCTTGACTTCGGCGTTGTCGCGGAGTTGCAGGATCTGTGTCTGGCTGTCGTAGTCCATGCGCTGGCCGCGACCCTCGATGTATTCGTCGATGCCGTCGCGCTTCTGCCGGAAAGTGGCCGGCTCGCCGAGCGCGGTGGCGGTTTGCCGGCCGGCGGTCTCCTCGCGCACGGTGACCTTGTCACCACGAATCACCAGCGTGCCCTGGGTGATGACGACGTTGCCGCGGAAGATCGTGACCTTCGCCTTCTCGTCGCGGTCGGCGCTGTCGGCCTCGACCTCGACCGGTTTGTCGCGGTCGGCTCTTTCGGCGTGGACAGCGGGGCTAGCCAGCGCGGCGAGCAGCAGGGCGCCGATCAGGCGGGTCCGGCAGGGAGGGGGGTGATTTGGTGGCATGACTGCGTGGCGGGTTGTAGACGACTTTGACCCGCGAGCGGATCCGGAGAGTTTGCTTGTTCATGTCGAAGTCTAATCCAAGCCCTGTGACAACAGTGTCGGCGCTGTTGAAACGCACTGTCTGGTCGGTGAAGGCGAGGTTTTTGCGCGGCAGCACGCGCAGCGCCGACGTCTGCATGCTCACCGGCGCCTTGCCGCCGCCCTGGTGCAGACTCACATGCCCCTCGAAATCCAGCGTCTGCTGGTCGCTGGAGGCGCGGCCGCGGTCGCTGCGGATGTCCATCAGCACCCCCCTGGCGTCGCGGTGCATCACCTGCGGCTGTTCAAACTCGTTGCTGCCGTCGTCCATGTAGCGCCAGAACGTGCGCGCGCGCACCGTGGTCTCCACCGCGCCGCCCTTGCCGGTCTGCTGCGTCACGAAGTCGTGCAGGATGGTGTCGGGGTCGTGGCGGTTGCGGTTCGCCGCCTCGGTCATGCTCGAGCGCACCTCGAAGTCGAGCCACGTGGTGAGGGCTGCCAGCACGGCCAGCAGCACCAGCGGGAACCAGAGGGCGGGGCGGTCGTTCATGCGCGGGTGGCTGGTGTCGCGGGCGGTGGGCCGGTGTCAGCCGAGGTAGCGCGCCAGCGCCGCGTCGAAGCGCCCCTGCGCGTGCAGGATCATTTCGCACCACTCGCGCACCGCGCCATGCCCGCCCGGCAACTTGCAGATGTAATGCGCATGGGCGCGCACCACCTCCGGCGCTTCGGGCACGCAAGCGGCCAGGCCGCAGCGGCGCATCACCGGCAAGTCGACCACGTCGTCGCCGATGTAGGCGGTCTGCTCCGGCGCGAGACCGGTGCGCTGCAGCAGTTCCTCGAACACGGCAACCTTGTCCTCGACGCCCTGGTACAGCACGCCCACGTCCAGACTGCTGGCTCGCAGCTCGACGCAGCGTGCGGTGCGCCCGGAGATGATGGCGGTCTCCAGGCCGGCGTGTTTGAGCAGCTTCATGCCGTGGCCGTCGCGCGAGTGAAAGCCTTTGGTCTCCTCGCCCGAGTCGTTGATGAAGATGCGACCATCGGTCAGCACCCCATCGACATCGAAAATGACAAGTCGCACGTCGCGGGCGCGCTCGTAGGCTTCCTGCATGGGTTTCCTGTTGCCATGAGGCGAGACACGGGCCAGCGATTATAATGCGGGGATGACAAACCCTGCCTTTAACCACCGCGCGGCCATGGCACTGCTTGCCGCTATTGCCCTCGTCGGCCCCGCTGCGGGCGCCATGCCCGCCGATGACCTGCGGAAGGCCAAGGACTCGGCAGAAATGGTTGCGCGCAAGTCGGCCCAATACGAACTCTGCGGCGTTCCCAACGCCAACGACCTGCGCAAGAGCCTGCTCGACTTCGGCCAGCGCTGCGGCGCCGAAGCGGCCGACCTCGACCTGATCGGCAAAGCCTACGACAGCAAGCGCGGGGAGCAGATGAAGGCGCTGGTCAACGGCAACTACGTGTGCCCGGTGCAACCGTCGCAGGCGCGCGAGATGATCGCCCGCGACCTGGTTGCCATTGGTGCGGTCGACTGCAAGCCGACCAAGAGCAAGCTGCAGCTTAAGTAAGCGCCGCTCCGCTCCCCGTCTCCGAAACCGTTCGCGACAGCCACCCCGCATGGCCGGCAAGTACTTCATCAAGACCTACGGCTGTCAGATGAACGAGTACGACTCGTCGCGCATGGGCGACGTGCTCGCGGCCGAGTACGGCATGACGCCGACCGACGACCCGCAGCAGGCGCAGGTGATTCTTTTCAATACCTGCTCCGTGCGCGAGAAGGCGCAGGAGAAGGTCTTTACCGACCTCGGCTGGATTCGCGAGTACAAGCAGGCCAACCCGGACGTGGTGGTGGGCGTCGGCGGCTGCGTGGCCAGCCAGGAGGGCGAGGCCATCGTCAAGCGCGCGCGCTATGTCGACGTGGTGTTCGGCCCGCAGACCTTGCACCGCCTGCCGGAACTCATCGAGCAGCGCCGCCGCACCGGCCGTGCCGCGGTCGACATCACCTTCCCCGAGATCGAGAAGTTCGACAGCCTGCCACCGGCGCGCGTCGAGGGCGCCAGCGCCTTCGTCTCGATCATGGAGGGCTGCAGCAAGTACTGCACCTTCTGCGTGGTGCCCTACACCCGCGGCGAGGAGGTCTCGCGGCCGCTGCTCGATGTGCTCGCCGAGATCACCGACCTGGCCCAGCGCGGCGTCAAGGAGGTGACGTTGCTCGGGCAGAACGTCAACGCCTACCGTGGTGCCATGGAGGGTGTCGCGGCAGACCGGACGGGTGCCGATGGTGGCCCCGCCTTTGCCGATTTCGCCCTGCTGCTGGAGTTGGTCAACGACATCGACGGCATCGAGCGCATCCGCTACACCACCAGCCACCCGCGCGAGATGACGCAGCGCCTGATCGACGTCTACGCCACCTGTTCCAAACTGGTGAACCATCTGCACCTGCCGGTGCAGAGCGGATCGGACCGCATCCTCGCCGCCATGAAGCGCGGCCACACGGCGATGGAGTACAAGTCGATCATCCGCCGGCTGCGCAAAGTGCGCCCGGACATCTGCCTCTCCTCCGACTTCATCGTCGGCTTCCCCGGCGAGACCGAGGCCGATTTCGAGGCCACCATGCGCCTCATCGAGGAGCTCGATTTCGATCAGAGCTTCAGCTTTATCTACTCGCGCCGGCCCGGCACACCCGCCGCCGAACTGCACGACGACACCCCGCACGAACTCAAGGTCGAGCGGCTGATGCGCCTGCAGGCGCAGATCCAGACGCAGGCCGACCGCATCAACGTCGCCATGGTCGGCACCGTGCAGCGTGCGCTGGTCGAGGCGCCGGCGCGCAAGGACCCGGGCGAGCTCGCCGCCCGTACCGACAACAACCGGGTCGTCAACTTCGCCGTGCCGCACGGCCTGGCCCGCGACCGGCTCATGCACACCTTTGTCGATCTGCGCATCACGCAGGCCTACCCGCACTCGCTGCGCGGCGAACTCGTGGTGCGATGACCGCGCCCCCGCTGGAACTCCGCTTCGAGCCGGTCGACAACCTCCGGCTGGCCAATCTGTGCGGCGCGCTTGACGAGAACCTGCGCCAGGTCGAGGCCGCGCTGGACGTGAGCATCTCGCGCCGCGGCGAGCGCTTCACGGTGCGCGGCGACGCCGCCGACCAGGCAGTGCAGGTGCTGCAGCGCTTCTACGAGCGGTCACAGCAACCGCTTGGCATCGACGATATGCAGCTCGGCCTGATCGAGTCGCGCCACTTGGCCCCGCGCAGTGTGCCGACGGCCGACGAGGTGCCCCTGCTGCGCACCCGCCGCACCGACCTGCGCGGCCGTACGCCGCATCAGGAGCACTACATCCGGCAGATGCTCAGCCACGACGTGACCTTTGGCGTCGGTCCGGCCGGCACCGGCAAGACCTACCTCGCGGTGGCCTGCGCAGTGGATGCGCTGGAGCGCGACCTGGTGCGCCGCGTGGTGCTGGTGCGGCCGGCGGTCGAGGCCGGCGAGAAGCTCGGTTTTTTGCCTGGCGACTTGGCGCAAAAGGTCGACCCCTACCTGCGGCCATTGTATGACGCGCTCTACGACCTGATGGGCTTCGACAAGGTTGGTCGGCTGTTCGAGAAGGGCACCATCGAGGTGGCGCCGCTCGCCTACATGCGCGGCCGGACGCTCAACCAGAGCTTCGTCATCTTGGATGAGGCGCAGAACACCACGCCCGAGCAGATGAAGATGTTCCTCACGCGAATCGGCTTTGGCAGCCGCGCGGTGATCACCGGCGACGTGACGCAGATCGACCTCGGACCGAAGCAGCGCAGTGGCTTGGTCGACGCGCGACAGGTGCTGGCCAAGGTGCGCGGCATCGCCTTCTGCAATTTCACCGCCGAGGATGTGGTGCGGCACCCGCTGGTGGCGCGCATCGTCGAGGCCTACGACCGCCACGACACGCGGCGCGGGCCGGTGGAGTAGGGCAGCTGTGACGCGAACGGCTGTCACCCATGGCCGCGTGGCGGACGCGCCCGCTGCGGCGTCCCATCGTCTCTCGCTCGCGGTGCAGTACGCCAGCGACGACCCGGACCTGCCGGCGCGCGCGCAGGTCCGCCGCTGGGTGGCCGCTGCGCTGGCCACCGACGCCGCGCTCACTGTGCGGCTGGTCGATGCCGACGAGGGTCGCACGCTCAACCGCGACTTCCGCGGCAAGGACTACGCCACCAACGTGCTGACCTTTGTCTACAGCGAGCCGGACGCGCCCACTGCCGAGGGCGACCTGGTGCTCTGCGCGCCGGTGGTGCGCGCCGAGGCGCAGGCGCAGGGCAAGCCGCTGCGCTACCACTATGCCCATCTCGTCGTCCACGGCGCGTTGCACCTGCAGGGCCACGACCACGAGGACGATGCATCTGCCGCAATGATGGAATCGCTGGAACGCGTTATCCTCGGACGCATGCGTATCCCGGATCCCTACGCCGACCGCGACAGCTCTGGCGTCGCGCACAAGGCGGGCTGATCACCCTCAATGGACGACCCGAGTCATAAACCGGGGCTGCTCGACCGCCTCAGCGCGCTCCTCCTGCGCGAGCCCGAGGACCGCGAGCAGCTCATCGAACTGCTTCACTCCGCTTACGAGCGGCACCTGATCGACAGCGACGCGCTCTCCATCATCGAGGGCGCGCTGGCCATGTCGGAGATGGCGGTGCGCGACATCATGGTGCCGCGCGCGCAGATGGACATGATCGACATCGCCGACCCGCCCGAGACTTTCATCCCCTTCGTGCTGGAGACGGCGCACTCGCGTTTCCCGGTGTTCGAGGGCGAGCGCGACAAGGTGCTCGGCATCCTGCTCGCCAAGGACGTGCTGCGTTTCTACGCCGAGGAGGACTTCGACGTGCGCGAGATGCTGCGCCCGGCGGTGTTCGTGCCGGAGAGCAAGCGCCTGAACATGCTGCTGCGCGACTTCCGCGCCAACCGCAACCATATGGCGGTGGTGGTCGACGAGTACGGCGGCGTGGCGGGGGTGGTGACCATCGAGGACGTGCTCGAGCAGATCGTTGGCGACATCGACGACGAATATGACTATGACGAGGACGAGGACAACATCGTCGAGGAGCGGCCCGGCCGCTACCGCTGCAAGGCGCAGACCGAGATCGCCGACTTCAATGAGACGCTGCTCGCTGACCTGCCGCTGGAAGACGTCGATACGCTCGGCGGCCTGGTGGTGCGCGCACTCGGCCGCATCCCCAAGCGCGGTGAGAAGGTCAACGTGGGCGGCTTCGAGTTTCAGGTGCTGCGTGCCGACAGTCGGCGCATCCACACGCTCTTGGTGCAGCGCGTGCTCTCGGCCGACGACGAGGTGCTGCCGCAGTGAGCGGGGCGTCTTTGTCCGGTGGTTCCGAGGCCGGCCCGCCCAGGGCACAAGCCGACGCGGCGTCGGCCACTGTGTCGACCGACCGCCTGCGCGCACTGGATGAAGCCGTGCGCCGCTTCGCAGACGAGCGCGACTGGGGCCCCTTCCACACGCCCAAGAACCTGGCCTCGGCGTTGATCGTCGAGGCCGCCGAGTTGCTTGAGCACTTCCAGTGGCTCACGCCGGAGCAGAGCGCGGCACTGGCGCCGGCTGCCCGCGACGAGGTGGCGCGCGAGATGGCGGACGTGCTCATCTATCTGCTTCGGCTGGCGCAGGTGCAGGGCATCGACCTGCTCGCCGCTGCCGAGGCCAAACTCGCCGACAATGCGCGCCGCTACCCGGTGGAGACGGCGCGCGGCAGCAGCGCCAAGTCGATGGTGCGTTGAGCGGCGCTGCGCCATTCTCTGTCGCCAGCGTTTGTCCTGATTCACGCGAGCCACGCCATTCACGCCATCCAGGATTTTTTGTCGCCATGACCCCGCCCGCCAGCCACTTCTCCCACCACGTCTTCTTCTGCCTCAACCAGCGCGAGCCGGGCGAGGGTTGCTGCGCCGACTGCGGCTCGGTCAAAGCCTTCGAGCACACCAAGGCACGGGTCAAGGCGCTGGGCCTCGCCGGGCCTGGCAAGGTGCGTGTGAACAAGGCCGGGTGTCTGGACCGCTGCGACCTCGGCCCGGTGCTGGTCGTCTACCCCGAGGCGGTGTGGTACCGCTACGTCGACAATGAGGACCTCGACGAGATCGTCGAGCGGCACCTACAGCGCGGCGAGGTGGTCGAGCGGCTGCTGGTCGGGTAGGTGACGCGCCAGTTGAAACCGTTTGCTGGCGGCCCATTTCGTAAAACCGTCTGTTGGCGGCCCACTACCTCGGGCGTCCTTCTTCTCGCTCCTGTTCGCTGCGCTCAAAAGTCGCTTCGAAAAGGACACCCGACGGGGGCCGCCTTTGATGGTCGCTGATCGTGGCGGCGGCCCACTACCTCGGGGTGTTGGTTGGCCGGGCCTACCGGTGGTGGGGCTTCCTTGCAGATGGCTCCGCAGTCTGCTGCGAAAGCCCCACCACCAGTCTCCCGGCCAGCGACCGTCAAATGGTGTGTGCGGAACCTCTCGCTGGCGGCCCCCGTCCGGTGGTCTCTCCGACGCGACCTTTGAGCGTAGCGAAGGGGAGCAAGGAGAGTTACCACCGGAGGTAGTGGGC
>VEQZ01000055.1 GCA_018882975.1 Rhodocyclaceae bacterium
CCCGGTGTCGTGCGCCGGGAGCCGATCCGCAATTCCGAGAAGGTCGGCCGCAACGACCCTTGCCCCTGCGGGTCGGGTAGGAAGTACAAGCACTGCCATGGCAGCAGCCGGTTGCACTGAACGTCGCTGCAGCCACAGGGGCGGGCGGAGGTTATGCGGAGCACCCGGCGATTGTTGGTCTTCGGGATCAGCCATCGGGCGGTAAGCGCCGTAAATGCTGATGCCGGGAACCGGACTCGAACCGGCACAAGGTTGCCCTCGGCGGATTTTAAGTCCGCTGTGTCTACCATTTCACCATCCCGGCGGCCCCGTGATTCTAGCGGGGCGCGACTGCCGTCCGGGGTGCGCCCGATATGGGGTTCACCGGATATGGGGTTCACCGGATACGGTGGGGCGCTGTCGAGAGGGGCGCACCCAGCGGCTTACCTGGCGCATCTCCGGCCCCTCGCCTGCAACTTGACATAATAAACATTATGCGCTCATTGAACAGGTAGAAAAGGGGGCGCTCGCAAGCGCCCCCCGCTCAAACCCGCCCAGTGCCTTGGACGAAGGGCAATCCGCCCGACGCCCAACCGCGTTCAGCTACCGCTGTCGAGCTGCAGCGGCAAGAACAGCGTGCCGTCGCCGCGCTTGACCCGCAGCGCCACGCGCTTGCGCTTTTCGAATTGCGTGAGCAGCTGGTTGAACTGGTCGATCGACTTCACTTCCTCGTCGTTGATCTGCAGGATCACGTCGCCGCGGCGCAGCCCGGCCTTGGCCGCGAGGCCACCCTGCAGGACCTCCTCGACCACCACGCCGCCCTTGACGTCGAGCTGGCGACGCTGTGCGCCGGTGAGTTCGCTCAAGCCCAAACCCAACTTGCCGACGTTTTGCGGCGGCTTGTCGTTGCGCTTGCGCTGCGGGCCGCGCGGCGGCGCGCTCTCGTCGTCGGTGAGCTCGGCCACGGTGACACCGAGTTCGCGCGACGCGCCCTTGCGCCAGACCTGCAGCGTGCTGCGCGTGCCGGGCTTGACGCTGGCTACGGTGCGCGGCAGGTCGCCGCTGTTGTTGATGGCCTTGCCGTTGAATCGCAAGATGATGTCGCCGGCCTCGACGCCGGCCTTGGCGGCAGGCCCGTCCGGATCGACCGCGGACACCAGGGCGCCGGCGGGCTTGGCCAGGCCGAAGGTCTCGGCGAGGTCCTTGGTCACTTCCTGAATCACCACGCCGATGCGGCCACGCGTCACTTTGCCGTTGGTCTTCAGCTGCTCGGCAATGTCCATGGCCACGTCGATCGGGATGGCGAACGACAGGCCCATGAAGCCGCCGGTGCGGCTGTAGATCTGCGAGTTGATACCGACCACCTCGCCCTTGAGGTTGAACAGCGGCCCGCCCGAGTTGCCAGGGTTGATGGCGACGTCGGTCTGGATGAAGGGGACGAAATTCTCCTGTGGCAGCGAGCGGCCCTTGGCGCTGACGATGCCCGCCGTCACCGTGCTCTCGAAGCCGAACGGTGAGCCGATCGCCACCACCCATTCGCCGACGCGCAAGCGGGCCGGGTCGCCCAGCGCGACTGCCTGCAGGTTCCTGCCCTCGATCTTGATCAGGGCGACATCGGTGCGCTTGTCGGCGCCGATCACGCGCGCCTTGAACTCGCGCTTGTCGGAGAGCTTGACGGTGACCTCGTCGGCGCCATCGACGACGTGCGCGTTGGTCAGGATGTAGCCGTCCGCACTGGTGATGAAGCCCGAGCCGAGGCTGTGCGACTCCTGCTCGCGCGGCTGTCCCGGCATGCCGCCGTTAGGTCCGCCCGGGCCGTTCGGGCCCGGCGGGAAGAAGCGCCGGAACAGGTCGAAGGCCGGATCGTCCTCGGGAATGTTCGGCATTTGCGGCGCCCGTGCGTCCTGTCGCACGGTGGTCGTGGTGCTGATGTTGACCACGCTGGCGCCCTGCTTTTCGGCGAGGTCGGCAAAGTCGGGCAGACCGCCGGGACCAGCCAAGCCCATCATTGGGGCCGTTGCCAGTGCAAGCACGGCGATAAACTTACTCATATGCGTCATAGGTTTATGAATTGACATGAAAGTGGTGTCTCCGCTTTTGCACAGGGCAGTCGAAACCGAATGGCTCTGAGATGGTGGCGACGCGGTCCGAGTTCAAGCGGCGCGGTGCCATGCCGGGTTCGGGTGGCAAGGCGTGCGGCTGCCCGATCCGCGACCGCCGCATCCGCGATCGCCGCACACACGCATCTGCGCAGGCGCTCGTTGCGCGGGCACGTCGCCCCTTCAGGGCTGCGCGCTGCGTGCCGTCAGCGCTCCGCCGATCAACACCAGGGTGGACACCGGCACCAAACCCACCACGGTGACGTGGTGATTGCCCACCGGCCGCGAATAAGTCCCGGCGCCGCCCTGCTGCGACAGGCCACGACCCATGGCCGGCACATTGCTCAGTGGCTCGATGAAGACGGAGACCCACACGAGGCCGTCGCTAAGGAGCTTGTGAATCACCGGCGCCGCCCGGCCGGGCATGTTGCGCTGACTTTCGCTGACCACCGCAAAGCCGGCCGGCAGTTCGCGAAAGAACCAAGCGCTGCTCGCCGGGTCGATGTTTTGACTGGCGGCCTCCTGCGCCCATCCGCTGGTGTCGCGGGCACGCGCACGCAAGTCGGTGGCCTCGACACGGGCCGGCACCTCGACCTGGGTGAAGACGAAGGTCTCAAGCCGCTCCTGCCGCTCGTTTAGTGTGATGGCGCGCAGTGGCAGCAGGGTGCGCGGTTCGATGCAGATGCTCTGCGCGTAGCGAAAGGCATCCTTGGGCGCAAGCATCACCGTGCTGCACTCGATGCCGGCGACACGGTCGGTGCCGCCACGCGAGACCTCGTAGAACTGCGAGAGCATGCGCACGCGTTCAGGGGCGATCAGCTCGGGGAAGAATTTGCGGAAAGACTGGCGCTCGGTGCGCACTACGCGGCTGTCGTGCAGATACCAAGTCACGTCCTGGCCGACCCGCAAGACCTCTTTGGGCTTGCCGCTGAGCGTCTCGAAATGGCCGACACCGCCGCCCGGGTCACCGTGGTGAACCACCCGCGTAGTCTCGCTAAAGTCACCACGGCTGTAGCTGTACGTACCGACGTAGCTCAACTCGCGCGCCGCCGTCGCCATCCGCTGCAGCAATTCCGCGCCGTCGAAGGTTTGCGCCTCGGCGTGCGCCACGCTGCCCGCCAGCGCGAGCAGCCAAAACAGGCGACGCATCAGCGCGGCGCCTCCATACGGTAGGCCGGCTCAAAGGCCACGTTGCGCACCTCGCCGTGGTGCAGGGCGAGGTAGTCATCGATCGGCGAAGGCGCGCGTTTGGCCGGGGCCAGTTGCACCTGCTGCACGGTGTCGTAGCGCGCGTCGGTGCCACCCGTGCTCAGTGCCAGATAGCCGACCACCGTCACCGCCGCAACCGAAGCCGCGATCGACATGCCGAGGCCGCGGGCGGCGACGCTGCTGATCGGGCGCGGCGCCAGCACCGTGGGTTCCTGCGCCAGGCGCGCAGTGACGCGGGCCGCTACATCGCACGCCTTGTCGCCACGCAGCGCGTCGCCGATCAAGTGGTAGGTCGACCACGTCGCCTGCGCTTCGGCATCGCCGAGTCGGCGCAGCAACAGGTCGGCCTGTACCGCGTCGAGCTCACCGTCCATCAATTCCGAGATCCGTTCTTTTTTCACTTCAACACCCCGTTTCCCGACCTCGTCCTTACCAGCGCTGGTCCTTGCTGGTGCCGAGCAGCGGCCGCAGCCGCTCGGCGATCGCCTCGCGTGCCCGAAAGATGCGCGAGCGCACCGTGCCGATCGGGCAATCCATCACGTTGGCGATTTCTTCGTAACTCATACCCTCGATCTCACGCAGCACGATCGCGGTCCTCAAGTCCTCTGGCAACGCTTCCATGGCTTCGTTCACTGTTTCGCCGATCTGTTGCGTGGCGAGCAGCGATTCCGGCGTATTCACATCTCTCAGGCCCTCGGCTGACTCGAAATTCTCCGCCTCCTCGCTGTCGAAATCGGTGGAGGTTGGCGCGCGCCGGCCCATGGCGACCAGATAATTCTTGGCAGTGTTGATGCCGATGCGGTAGAGCCAAGTGTAGAAGGCGCTCTCACCGCGGAAGTTGGGCAGCGCCCGGTACGCCTTGATGAAGGCCTCCTGCGCCACGTCCTCGACCTCGGCCGGGTCACGGATGAAGCGTGACAGCAGGCGCCCGAGCTTGCGCTGATACTTGGCCACCAGCAGGTCGAAGGCCCGCTTGTCGCCACGCTGTGCACGCTCGACCAATTGTTGGTCGATCTCGCGGTCGCTCATCGTGCGCGGTCGCTCATCGTGAAGGGGAGGCCTTTATTCGAGTTGTTCATTGAGTGCCGGCTGCTGGGTGGCCGCTGTGCCAGTATAACGGGCTGACCACTCGCGCGGCCGCCGCATGTCCACGCCCTCTTCCGCCGCATCGTCTGACGTCCTGATCCTCGGCAGCGGCCTCGCCGGGCTGGTTTGCGCGCTGCATCTGGCCGACCGCCGGCGCGTCACCATCGTCACCAAGGGCGCCCTGCTCGAGGGCTCCAGCGCTTGGGCGCAGGGCGGCATCGCAGCGGCCATGGCACGCGAGGACTCGGTTGGAGCGCACATCGACGACACGCGGGTAGCCGGGGCCGGTCTCTGCCGGCCCGAGGTGGTCGAGCGCATCGCCACCCGCGCGCCGGCGGTGATCCGCTGGCTTCAGACACAAGGGGTGGTGTTCACCGCAGAGCCGGGCCGGGACGGCGCGCTGCACCTCGGCCGCGAGGGCGGCCACAGCGCACGGCGTATCGTCCATGTGGCCGACAGCACCGGCCGCGCGGTGCAGGAGACGCTCGAGCAGCGCATTCTGCGCCACCCCAACATCACGGTGCTGGAGCAGCGTGTCGCCATCGACCTGGTGTGCAGCGGGGCGCGGGGCGGAGAGCGTCGGGTGCACGGCGCCTACGTGCTCGACCGCCGCAGCGGCGAGGTCGAGACCCTCGACGCCTCTTCAGTGATCCTCGCCACCGGCGGCCTTGGCAAGGTCTACCTGTACACCACCAACCCCGACGTCTCGACCGGCGACGGCGTCGCCATCGCCTGGCGCGCCGGTTGTCGGGTGGCCAATCTCGAGTTCATCCAGTTTCACCCGACCTGTCTTTATCACGCGGAAGCAAAGTCATTTTTGATCAGCGAAGCGCTGCGCGGCGAGGGCGGCCGGCTGGTGCTGGCCGACGGCACACGCTTCATGCCGGCGCACGACGCGCGTGCCGAACTGGCACCGCGCGACATCGTCGCCCGCGCCATCGATTTCGAGATGAAGACGCGCGGTCTCGACTGCGTCTGGCTCGATATGACGCACCACAGCCGGGAATTTATTGAGGAGCACTTCCCGACCATCGACGCGCGCTGCCGCGAACTGGGCATCGACATGGCGAGGCGCCCGATCCCGGTAGTGCCGGCGGCGCACTACAGTTGCGGCGGGGTGGTGACCGACGCGCAGGCCCGCACCGACATCGGCGGGCTGTATGCGGTCGGCGAGGTGGCCTGCACCGGTCTGCACGGCGCCAACCGTCTGGCCAGCAACTCGCTGCTGGAATGCCTGGTGATGGGCGAGGCGGCCGCCGCCGACATCCTCGCCAGCGACCCGCCGCCGCGCCCTGCCCTGCCGGCCTGGGACCACAGCCGCGTCACGCCGGCGCGCGAGTCGGTGCTGGTGGCGCACGACTGGGACGCCATCCGCCGCCTGATGTGGGACCTGGTCGGCATCGTCCGCTCCGACGAGCGTCTGGCGCTGGCGGCGAGGCGCCTCGAGGCGCTGCATGCCGAGATCGCCAGCTACTACGCGCGCCACCGCATCGACAATGACCTGCTGGAACTGCGCAACGTCGCCGAGGTGGCGCGCTTGATCGTGCGCGGCGCGCAGCAGCGGCGCGAGAGCCGCGGCCTGCACTACAACCGTGATGTGCCGGAAACGCTGGCGGAGGCGGTGGATACCGTACTCACCCCCTGACTGCCTGCGGGACGCGGCACCCGATTTCCAGCCCGACTGTCATCTGCGCGGTCCGGCAGTGGCGCGAAGCGGCCGGGTGTGATTCAGCGCCGCAACGACTCATCGGTCAGCAGGCGGACCCGCAAGCGGCGCAGGTCGTCGGCCGGCGCGCTGCCGGGGGTGAGCACAAGGTCGGCGCCGGTGCCATCCACGCTGCGGATGCGCAGCGCCAGCAGCCACGGCGTAACCACGCTGCCGCCGTCGAGCAGGCCGTCTGCGAGCAGTTGGGGGGTGCCAGCCGCCTGCCCTGCCCGCTCAAGCCGCACGCGGTCTCCAAGCGTCAGGCGCAGCGTCTCCGGTGGTCGGCGCACGGCGACCGCGAGCAGAACCGCCCCGGTCAGCGCCATCAGCACCCCCACCCACCATAGCCAGCCGGCGCCGGTGAGGCACGCCGCGCCGCTGCCGGCGAGCATCAGCGCCGCCAGCACATCCGGTACGCGGGAGCGGCGTACAGTCCAATGAGTTGTGGGCATGTGAAAGTCCGCGGGAAAACGTGACCAGGATATTCAGCCGCAAGGCGCGCCGGCCTTGAAGCATCTCGGCGGAGCGACCGAGACATCGCTGCATTGGCCGGCGAGGGAGCGAGCACCGCGCCACGCAGCGAAGGAGAACCGCAGTCCTTGTCCCCTACTCGGCGAGCAAACGCTCCTTGAGCAGCCGTAACCGGTCCCGCATCTCCGCCGCGGTCTCGAACTCGAGGTTGCGCGCGGCGGCCAGCATGTCCTTCTCGACGCGCTTGATCTCCTTCTCCAGCGCGGCGCCATGCAAGTCGGCATCGCTGCCGCTGCCGGCCTTGCCCCGCGCAGCCTTGACGCCCTTGCGCGGATTGTTGTCCTCGCCATAGACGCCGTCGATGATGTCCTTGATGGGCTTGGCGACGCCGCGCGCCGTGATGCCGTGTTCCACATTGAATGCTAGCTGCCGAGTGCGACGCCGCTCAGTTTCGCCGATGGCGCGCTCGAGCGAATCGGTCATTCGATCGGCATAGAGGATCGCGGTGCCGTGCAGGTGGCGCGCGGCGCGGCCGATGGTCTGGATCAGGCTGCGCTCCGAGCGTAAAAAGCCCTCCTTGTCGGCATCCAGAATCGCGACCAAGGAAACTTCCGGGATATCAATGCCTTCGCGCAGCAAGTTGATACCGACCAGCACGTCGAACAGGCCCAAGCGCAGGTCGCGGATGATCTCCACCCGCTCCACCGTGTCGATGTCGGAGTGGAGGTAGCGCACCTTGATGCCGGCCTCGTCGAGGAACTCGGTGAGGTCCTCGGCCATGCGCTTGGTCAGCACGGTGACCAGGCTGCGCTCGCCGCTGGCAATGCGGGTCTTGAGTTCGCCGAGCAGGTCGTCGACCTGGCTGGTGGCCGGCCGCACCATCACCACCGGATCGACCAGGCCGGTCGGCCTTACCAACTGCTCGACCGTCTGCGCGCTGCGCGTTTTTTCGTAGTTGGCGGGTGTGGCCGAGACGAACACCGACTGGCGCATCTTGCCCTCGAACTCCTCCCACTTGAGCGGGCGGTTGTCCATGGCGCTGGGCAGGCGGAAGCCGTAGTCGACGAGGTTCTCCTTGCGCGAGCGATCGCCCTTGTACATGCCGCCGATCTGCGGGACGGTGACGTGGCTCTCGTCGAAGATCATGAGCGTGTCGCGCGGCAGGTAGTCGATGAGCGTCGGCGGCGGCTCGCCGGGGGCGTGCCCGGAAAGGTGCCGCGAGTAGTTCTCGATGCCTTTACAGAAGCCCAGTTCGTTGAGCATCTCCAGGTCAAAGCGCGTGCGCTGCTCGATGCGCTGCGCCTCGACCAGCTTGCCCTCGCGGTTGAAGAAGGCGATGCGCTCGCGCATTTCCTCCTTGATGGTCTCGATCGCGCGCAAGGTGGTGCTGCGCGGCGTCACGTAGTGGCTGCTGGGGTAGACGGTGAAGCGCCCCAAGCGCTGCTCGATTGCGCCGGTCAGGGGGTCGAACAGGGTCAGGCTCTCGACCTCGTCGTCAAACAGCGTCAGGCGCAGTGCGTTCTCCGAGTTTTCGGCGGGGAAGATGTCGATGACCTCGCCGCGCACGCGGAAATGCCCGCGCCGGAAGTCGATCTCGGCGCGCTTGTACTGCATGGTCGCTAGCCGCCGCAGCACCTCGCGCTGGTCCAGCTTCATGCCCTCCTTGAGGTGGAGGATCATGTCGTGGTAGTCGGTCGGGTCGCCAATGCCGTAGATGGCGCTGACGGTGGCCACGATCACCACATCGCGCCGCTCCATCAGGCTCTTGGTGGCCGACAGGCGCATCTGCTCGATGTGTTCGTTGACCGCGCTGTCCTTCTCGATGAACAGGTCCTTGCTCGGGACGTAGGCCTCGGGCTGGTAATAGTCGTAGTAGCTGACGAAGTACTCGACGGCGTTGTGCGGGAAGAACTCGCGGAACTCCGCATACAGTTGCGCGGCGAGCGTCTTGTTAGGCGCCATGACGATGGCCGGCCGCCCCAACCGGGCGATCACATTGGCCATGGTGTAGGTCTTGCCCGAGCCGGTCACGCCGAGCAGCGTCTGGAAGGCGAGGCCGTCCTCGATGCCCTCGGTCAGCTTGGCAATAGCTGCAGGCTGGTCGCCCGCCGGCGGGAAGGGCTGCAGCAGGCGGAAGTCGCTGCCGGGGAAGGTGACGAGGGTGCCGGTGTTGGGTGGGGTGTCGGAGGGGTCCATCTTGTTGAGAGCCTGGTTCTGCGAGGCCGGTTTCTGGTTGGGCCGGCTGTAAGCAGCCGGGTTTTGAGGCCCGTGGGCTGAATGTGGGGGTACGGCCCTGCTGTTACAATCTCGCGCCGCATCAAGACACGCCGCGGACACGCTGCGCCGGTGCCAGTGCATCGACGCAAGCGCGCCAGTGTACGCCGGACCGCACACCTCTCCGCTGCCGTTTCCCGCCCGCCCCGCAATTTGGAGCCCGCATGACCGCATCGATCTTCGCCGACGTCGAACTCGCGCCGCGCGACCCCATCCTCGGCCTGACCGAGGCCTTCAACGCCGACAGCCGGGGCAACAAAGTCAATCTCGGCGTCGGCGTCTATTACGACGACAACGGCAAGATCCCGCTGCTGGCCGCCGTGCGCGACGCCGAAGCGGCGCGTCTGGCCGCGCAGCCGCCGCGCGGCTATCAGCCGATCGAGGGTGCCGCCGCCTACAACAGCGCGGTGCAGGACCTGCTGTTCGGCAAGGGCTCCAAGTTGGCCGCCGACAAGCGTCTGGTCACCGCGCAGGCCATCGGCGGCACCGGGGCGCTGAAGATCGGCGCCGACCTGCTGCACCGCCTCAACCCGCACGCCACCGTCTACATCTCCGACCCGAGCTGGGAGAACCACCGCGCCCTGTTCGAGGCGGCCGGCTTTGGCGTCGCCACCTACCCCTACTTTGACGCCGAGACGCGCGGCGTCGACTTCCCGGCCATGCGCAGCACGCTTGACCGCCTGCCGCCGGGCAGCGTGGTGGTGCTGCACGCCTGCTGCCACAACCCCACCGGTGCGGATCTGGATGCTGCGCAGTGGCATGAGGTGGTGGCGCTGTGCAAGGCCGGGGGCCTGATCCCCTTCCTCGACATGGCCTACCAAGGCTTCGCCGAAGGCATCGACGAAGATGCCGTGGCGGTGCGCGCTTTTGCCGCCTCGGGCATGCAATTCCTCATCTCGAGTTCGTTCAGCAAGAGCTTCTCGCTCTATGGCGAGCGCGTCGGCGCATTGACTGTGGTGACGGCCGACGCCGACGAGACGGCGCGCGTGCTGTCGCAACTCAAGCGCGTGATCCGCACCAATTACTCCAACCCGCCGACCCACGGCGGCGCGGTGGTGGCCTCGGTGCTGGCCACGCCGGAACTGCGAGCCTCGTGGGAAGCCGAACTCGGCCAGATGCGCGTGCGCATCCGCAGCATGCGCGAACAACTGGTGCACAAGCTGGCGGATGCCGGCGTCAAGCAGGACTTCGGCTTCATCACCGCGCAGCGCGGCATGTTCAGCTACACCGGGCTCAGCGTCGCGCAGGTCGACCGCCTGCGCGAGGAATTCGCCATCTATGCTGTGGGTACCGGCCGCATCTGTCTGGCCGCGCTCAACAGCAAGAACATCGACGCGGTGGCCTATGCCATCGCGGCGGTGCTCTGAACCGGGGCGAGTGCATCAGGTCCCGGTCGGGCACTGCGACAGCATCTTGACCTTGTATAACCACGGCATTCACACCGCGTCATTCAAACCACGACAGAGGAGCGCTCACATGGCCACCGTCACCCTTCAAGGCAACCCGCTGCAGGTTCGCGGCTCCCTCCCCGCCGTCGGCAGCCAGGCCCCCGACTTCAGCCTAGCCGACAAGTCGCTCGCCGACGTCTCGCTCAAGGACTTCGCCGGCAAGCGCAAGGTGCTCAACATCGTGCCGAGCCTCGACACCCCGACCTGCCAGAAGTCGACGCGGGTGTTCAACGAGAAGGCCGCATCGATGAACAACACCGTGGTGTTGGTCATTGCCGCCGACCTGCCCTTCGCCATGAGCCGCTTCTGTGGCGCCGAAGGCCTCAACGACGTGCACACGCTGTCGACTTTCCGCGGCCACGCCTTCCATGCCGATTACGGGGTCGACATCGCCGACGGCCCGATCCGCGGGCTGACTGCGCGCGCCGTGCTGGTGCTCGACGAGCACGACAAGGTCCTGCACAGCCAATTGGTGCCGGAGATCGCCGACGAGCCGGATTACGCCGCGGCCATCGCCGCGCTGGGCTGAGCGCGGCCCGGCCGCCGCTCAGGCCGTCTGTGAATACATCGGCCGCGGCATGGCCACTGGCTGACCGGCTGCGGGCATGGCGTCGGCCTCGGTGTGAAGGTAGGCGTCAAGGCACATGGCGATATTGCGCAGAAAACGCCGCCCTGTGCCGGTGACGCGCAGCTGCCAGCCATCCAGCGTCACCAGACCGTCTTCGGCCAAGGGGGCGAGGCGCGACCAGCCCTCGACGAACAACGGTGCCACATCGGTGCGCCACTCGCGCCCCAGGGCTGCCACATCCAATTCCAGGTCGCACATCACGCGGGTGATGGCGTCGCGGCGAATGCGGTCCGCGACGGCCACGCGCACGCCACGCTCCACCGCCAGCCCGCCAGTGGCAACCCTTGCCTGATAGCGCTTCAGATTCTTCTCGTTCTGCGCATACAAGCCCTCGGTCTGGCTGATGGCTGATGCGCCGAAAGCCAGCACGTCGCTGTGCTTGTGCGTGGTGTAGCCCTGAAAGTTGCGCCATAGCGTCTTGTTGCGCTGCGCCACCACCATCTCGTCGCCGGGGCGGGCGAAGTGGTCAAGGCCAATATCGATATAGCCGGCAGCGGTGAGCGCACCGTGCACGTGCTCGCCAAGTTGCAGGCGCGTGGCGAAGTCGGGCAGCTGTTCCGGCCGGATCAGCGTCTGGTGCTTCTTCATCCACGGCACGTGGGCATAGCCGAACACCGCCAGCCGGTCCGGACCCCAGGCGATGACCCGTTCCAGTGTCCGCGCAAAGCCCTGCGGGGTCTGCAGCGGCAAGCCGGTGATCAGGTCCATGTTGATGCTGGCAAAACCGAGCTCGCGCGCCCATTGGTAGACCTGCTCGATCAATTCCGCCGACTGGATGCGGTTGATGGCATGCTGCACCGCCGGGTCGAGGTCCTGCACGCCAAAGGAGATCCGGTTGAAGCCGGACTCGCGCAGGGCACGCAGGTGGTCGCGCGTGAGTTCGCGCGGGTCGGCTTCGCAGCTCAGCTCCGCGTCTCCAGCGATGTCGAAACGCATGGCGATGCTGTCCATCAAGCGGCCGATGTCGGAGGGGCGCAGGTAGGTAGGTGTGCCGCCTCCCCAGTGCAACTGGCGGACTTGGCGGCCGGGCTGAATCCGCGCCGCCACCGTGGCCATCTCCAGATCGAGCGTCCGCAGGTAAGGGTCGACCTTGTCGTAGCGCTGCGTGGCGACCATGTTGCAGCCGCAGTAGTAACAGAGCGAGTCGCAGAACGGCACGTGCACGTAGAGCGACAGGGCGCGGTCTGCCGCCACTGGCGCGGCCAGTTCCTCCAGCCACTCGGCATCGCCGATGCCGGCGTGAAAGTGCGGCGCGGTGGGATAGGAGGTATAGCGCGGGCCGGCGGTGCTGTACTTGGCCAACAGCGCAGCTGGCGGGGGAGGCGTTTCGGCGCACTTGTGCGCAGTGGCTGGCGGGCGGGCAACGGTCACGGGCAGCTCCCGAATGGATCGACGCCACCACGCTACGGTATTGCAAAAGCCAAGCAACTGATCCAGCGCAGGCCGGATGCGCTTCAGTGTTGCCGACGGTCGCGCTGCAGGATGCGGCAGAGCATGCCGCCTCTGGGCCGGATGGTGACGCGCGACACCGGTTTGACGCGCTCCGGGTGGATCGGGTCGAACTCGAAGCGGCGCAGATGCTCGGCAAGGATCAGCTGCGCCTCGAGTTGGGCAATGGAGGCACCAGTGCAAACGCGCGGACCCATGCCAAACGGGATGTAGCTGCCGGGTCGTGGCGCCGGAGCACCATCGGTGAAGCGCGTCGGGTCGAAGCGGTCGGCATCGCTCCAAAGCGCCGCATGACGGTGCACCACCCACGGCGAGACCACGATCAGGCTGCCGCGCGGTACCTGCACCTCGCCGAGCTGGTCATCAGCCAGCGCCACCCGCGTCAGGAAGGCCGCCGGCGGGTAGAGGCGCAGCGCCTCGCGGAACACGGCACGGGTCCACTGCAGCGATTTGGCGTCGGCAAACGCCATCGGGCGGGTGCCCATCACCGACAGCACTTCGGCGCGCAGTCGCGCCAAGGCCTCGGGCTGCTGGTTGAGCATGAACAGGGTCCATGTCAGGGCGCTGGCCGAGGTCTCATGGCCGGCCAGGAACAGGACCGTGAGCTGGTCGATCAGCCGTTCCTGGCTGAATGGCTGCCCCTGGTCGTCGCGCGCATCGATGGCGGTCTGTGCGAAATCGACAAAGGTCTCGCCACGCGCCAGCGCGGCACGACGCCGGTCGACCAGCTTGCCGATCAGCCGCCGGACCGCCCGGGCGTCCTCGAGGACCGCGGGTGGGGTCGGCTCGGGCGCCGCCGGGTCGGAACGCAGCACGACATCGAGCTCGAACTGCGGCGCGCCGCGCTGAAAGCGCATGAAGGCGGCAAACACCTCGGCGGCGTCGGCACCGGCGATCGGCTCGGAGAAGATCGCCCGAAAGATCACATCGGCGGTGACGCGGCTGAGTTCTTCCTCGAGGTCGACGACGATGCCATCACCCAGCGCGACGAGATGCTC
Organism: Rhodocyclaceae bacterium; assembly: GCA_018882975.1. Taxonomy (GTDB): domain Bacteria; phylum Pseudomonadota; class Gammaproteobacteria; order Burkholderiales; family UBA3065; genus UBA3065. Next base: position 13,347 of record VEQZ01000055.1, read on the forward strand.
GGCGTGTTCCCGCACCGCCTGTTGCATCAGCGGGAAAACCTGCTCCAGACGCATCTGCGCGAACGCCGGATCCAACATCTGCCGGTCGTGCACCCAAGTGTCGCCGTCGCTGACGAGCAGGCCCTCGCCGAGCAATGGCCCGAGCGCCGCACGCATCAGGTCGCTCTTGGGGTAATTGGTGCGCGCATCGACGAACACGTAGCGGATCAGGTCCGGATCGCTGACGACAAAGACCTTGCGCCGCCCCACCGGAATGGGCGTGACCGGCTGCCGGTAACTATCCGCAGTCACCACCTCCAGCAAGTCGCGCCGCTGCCGGGAGGCGATCCACCAAGCCACCCGCAAACCACCCGGCGGCTGAGGCGCCGGCGGGCGCCAGAGCAGGGGGGGAGTCGGAAAGGTCTTCATCTGTCCCATGGGTCGAAGCATAATCCCGACGACCCTCCCGTGCATGAAATATTTCGCCTGCGGCCCTATGAACCGCCTTGCTCCGGCCGCTAACAAAAACCAGAAAATAAATCAAAATACAATGACTTGGAACACGCCAAACCTGTTGATCACTGGCTGTTCGAGCGGCATCGGCCGCTGCTGCGCCGAGGGCATGCGCAAGCGCGGCTGGCGCGTCATCGCCAGCGCGCGGCGCGCCGACGACGTGGCGGCCCTGCGAGCCGCCGGACTCGACGCGCTGGCCCTCGACATGGCGAGCAGCGAGAGCATCGCAGCGGCGGTCGCCGAGTTGCGTGGCTTGACCGGTGGTCGCCTCGACGCGGTCTTCCTCAACGCCGGCTACGGTCAGTCGGGGGCGGTCGAGCGGCTCAGCCGCGCCGCCCTGCGCGAGCAGTTCGAAACCAATGTGTTCGGCAATGTCGAGTTACTGAGTCACCTCATCCCCGGCATGCGCGCCGCCGGCCGTGGCCGCATCGTCTTCAATTCCTCGGTGCTGGGCCGCGTGGCGATCCGCGACCACGGCGCCTATGTCGCCAGCAAATACGCGGTGGAGGCGATCGCCGACACGCTGCGGCTGGAGTTGCGCGGCAGCGGCATCCATGTGGCGCTGATCGAGCCCGGCCCGATCGAGTCGCGTTTCCAGGCCAACGCAGCGGCGGCCCGGGCGCGCTTGGAGGCGCGCGAGGCCGTGGTTCGAGAAAAACGCTACCCCTTCACTCTCGGGCCGGAAGCCGTGCTGAGCAAGCTGGTGCACGCCTGCGAGGCGCACAACCCGCGCACGCGCTACCCGGTCACGCTGCCCAGCCACCTCATCAGCCTGCTGCGGAGGGTGCTGCCGACGCGGGTGATGGATTGGGCGCTGGCGCAGGTCAAGTGAGGGTCAACGAGCCTGCCCACGCATGAGGCGGATTCCCGGAGCACTTGACCGCGCTGGACGGCGTTCTGGCAAACGGCCCACGGGCTGCCCGACGCGGGTGAGGGGTCCCTGGGGACCTTGCCCGCGGTGAGCAGCGGGGCAAGCGGGATCTCAGGTGCTCGAGAACTGCGCCGCTGCCAGCCGCGCATAGAGGCCGCCAGTTCGCAGCAGCTCGGCGTGAGTGCCCTGCTCCACCACGCGGCCGGCGTCCATCACCAGGATGCGATCAGCCTTTTGCACGGTTGAGAGCCGGTGCGCGATGACCAGCGCGGTGCGCCCCGGCAGCAGCTCGTCGAGCGCCGCCTGCACCGCCTGCTCCGACTCGGTGTCGAGCGCCGAGGTGGCCTCGTCGAGCAGCAGGAGCGGCGGG
>VEQZ01000056.1 GCA_018882975.1 Rhodocyclaceae bacterium
GGCTTGGTAGCCGCGTCATCTCGGCGCAAAAGGCCTTCACCGCCAATGCTTTCAGCCTCAACAGCCTGTCGTTGCCGACCGGCGCGGTCTACGCCGCGGTGCAGCCAGGCGGCAGCTTGTTCGGTCTGCAGTTCAGCAACCCGGTCGACGGCGCTACGGCCTACGACGGCAACCCAAGGGACTATGGCAGGCTGAACAGGGACCCGCTGGTTGGCAAGCGCATCGGTGGTGTGAACGTGTTCGGTGGCGGCATCGCGCTTTACAAGACCGGCCCGATCAAAGTTGGGGCAGTCGGCGCGTCGGGTGACACGTCCTGCCGCGACGCCGCTTTTGCCTACAAACTCAGAGCAAATCTGGGCCTCGCCAATCCGCCGGGATCGGACGTTCTCACGCTCAAGGCAGCACCTAGCGGGCTTTTCCAGCAACCGCTGTGTGGCGTTAACGACCCCAACGACCCTGCCTTCGGCGTCATTCAGGCTGCTGAGTAAGCCCGAGCACTGCTTGTGCTGTACCCGCAACGCCGCCTACGGGCGGCGTTTTTATTGGTGCCAATTCCTTGGCCGCCCCTATTTGTCTGCCCGCAGTCACCTGCAACACCGACCGCAAGCTGCGGAGCCGCTAGCTGGCGGCCGACGTTTTTCGCCCCCCGGCTGACTCGACCGCATGGATGCGGCAGAATGTCCCGCAACGGGGCCCGACCATGTGTCGCGAAGCTCTGGCGCCCACAACGCAAACCAGCCACCATGAACCGCCTTCACACCTTCGTCTGCCTCGCCCTCGGTACGCTGTCGTTACCCGCCGCAGCCGGCTCGTTTTACCTCCCCGCCTCCGACAGCACCGCCGCCATGGGCCGCGCGTTTGCCGGCCAGGCGGCGCTCGGCATCGACGCCAGCAGCGTGATGACCAATCCGGCGGCGCTGACCCGGCTGCCCGGTGACGGGCAGTGGCTGATTGGGGTGAACGCGCTGCGGACGCATGTGCATCTGCGGGATCAGGGCAGCAACATCTCCCCGCTGGCCGACCCTTCTACCCAACTCGACATCCTCGGTAACGAATCCGGCAACGCCAGCGCCCCGGCCGGCCTACCCAACCTCGCCTGGGCGCAGCGCATCGGCGGCGAGCGCAACCTGTGGCTGGGCGTCGGCGTTCAGGCGCCGTATGGCCTCGGCATCGAGTACGACAACGCCTTCAAGGGCCGCTATGACACGCGCGAGGCGCGCCTGCGTGTCATCGACCTGAGCGCGGTGGCCGGCTTGCAACTCACCGACACCCTGTCGGTGGGGGGCGGCATCAACGTGCAGCGTACCGATGCGCGATTGGAGCAGGCGCTGCCGATCCCGCGATTCCCAAACTTGGTTCCGGGCGCGACTGATGACCTCGCGCTCATCATCACCGGCGACAGCTACGCCGTCGGTGGCAACCTCGGCCTGCACTTCAAGCCGAACGACGACTGGCAGTTCGGTCTGACCTACCGCTCGGCGATCACGCACAAGGTCGAGGGCGACGCACGAGTGGATGCGCCAATCCCCGGAAACAGCAGCCCCATGTCGGTCAAGTTGCACCTGCCCGACTCGGTCGCCGCCTCGGCGGCGTGGAAGGCCACTGAAGACCTCACCCTGCTGGCCGAACTCAAGTGGGTCAACTGGTCGCGGCTGAAGAACCTGACCTTCCAGTTCGACCCGTCCTTCGCTTTGGGACCACGGGGCCTCAAACCCGACGACTACCGTGACGGTTACTCGCTCGCGCTCGGCGCCGACTACCGCCTCAACCCACAGTGGACGGTGCGCGCTGGCTACCAGTACGAGCAGACGCCGACCATCAACGGCAACCGCAGTACCGACGTGCCGGACGCCAACCGCCACTGGTTCGCGGTGGGCGCGTCATGGGCCTTCCAGCCCGGATGGGGCCTCGACATGAGCTATGCACGCCTGCAGTTCGAAAACGTGGTGATCAACCGCAACGACGCATCCTCGGGTGTCGTCAATGTGAACACCCATGTCACCGGCAGGCCGTCAGCCGATTTCCTCGGCATGGCCGTCCGCCGCGCCTTCTGACCCCAGCCTATTTCTCGGTCATGGTCCACACGCCGTCCCAGTCGGCTGGGGGCGGGTTTTGGCGTAGAGCGGCGATGCGCTCCAGATAAAGGTCGGCGGTCACGTCCTTGCCGCGCCGCTCCAGCACGGCGCGGAACGCCGCCTCGGCGCGGTCCCACTGCTGCGTGCGGTACGCCCGCAGCCCCGCCTCGTGGTCGCCGATCGAATCCTGAAACGCGGCCCGCGCCGCACCCTGCAGATGCCCGGCTACCTCAAAGATGGTCACTGGCTCGAGTTTGCCCTTGACGCGCAGCTGGTCGGTCTCGCGCATCAGCATGGGCGTCTTTATCTTTTTCACCAGCGCCTCGCTGACCAAAATACCGGCGCCGTAGTACTTGGTCGCGCCCTCCAACCTTGACGCCAGGTTCACGCTGTCGCCGATCACCGTGTACTCCATGCGCTTGGGCGAACCGATATTGCCGACAATGACCTGACCGAGCGCGATGCCGACGCCGATGTGAATGGCCATCAGCCCCTCCTCGGCGCGGCGGGCGTTGAGCTTGTCGAGTTCGATCAGCATGCCCTGCGCCGTGAGCACCGCGCGGTCGGCGTCGTCCTCGGCCTGAAACGGCGCGCCGAACAGCGCCATGATGGCGTCGCCGATGTATTTGTCGAGGATGCCCTTGTGGCGGAAGATCACGTCCACCATCTCGGCAAAGTACGAATTGAGCATGTTCACCGTGCCGCGCGCGCCGAGCGCCTCGGAGAGCGTGGTGAAGCTGCGGATGTCCGAGAACAGGATGGCGATCTCCTGGTCCTTGCCACCGAGCTGGTCCTCGCCACCGGCGAGTAGCTGGTCGGCCACCTCCTGACTCATGTAGCGCGCCATGGTCGTCTTGACGCGCTTTTCCGCCGTGATGTCTTCCAGCACCAGCATGGTGCCGATGCTCTCGCCCTCGAGCCCGATCAGCGGCGTCGCCACCGAGTTGACCGACTTCTCCACATCGAACCAGCGCAGCACATGGTCGATGTTGAGCTGGCGCGCCTGCGTGTCGCGCGCCTTGGTCAGGGCCTCGAACAGCCACGGGTTCTGCTGGCCGAGGCTGTCCTTGACCGTCTCGCACACCGAGTCGCCAACCAGCGCACCCTCGCCGACGCCAAGCAGCTCGAGGCCGGCCTGGTTGATCGACGCCACCCGGCCCTCCTCATTGATGGTGATAAGGCCGTTCGACGTACTCTTGAGGATCGACTCGTTGTAGTTGCTGACTTGCCGCACCTCGTCGAACAGGCGGCTGTTGTCGAGCGAGATGCCGATCTCGGCAGCGAAGGCGCGAAGACGGATCTCGTCCTTGACGGTGAACGGCCCGCCGAACTTGTTGAGCACCTCGACCACGCCGATGCGCTGGCCCTTCTTGCCGACCACCGGGATGGCGAGGATGCTGCGCGTGCGGTAGCCGGTGCTGCGGTCCACCGACTGGTTGAAACGGGCGTCCAGATAGGCGTCCTCGATGTTCACCGTCTCGCCATGGGTGAACACCGCGCCGGCGATGCCGGCGTCGTTGGGCATGCGGATCTCCTTGATCTCCAGCCCCTCGGCAAAGCGCGACCACAACTCACCGGTCTTGTCGTCGCTCAGCAGCAGCGTGCCGCGATCGGCGCCGAGCAGCTTGCTCGCCGCCTGCATGATGCGCGTGATGAGCACGTCGATCTCGATCTCGCCGGCGAGGTCGTGGGTCACCTCGAGCATGTGCACCTCCTCGCGGAGGCTCTCGACCATCTTGTTGAAGCCGGCGTAAAGCTCGGCGTACTCGTCGGTGGTGGTGATCTGCAGCTTGGTCTCGAGGTCGCCGGTCTCCACCCGGCGCATCGCTTCAACCAGCTTGCCCGCCGCCCGTGACACGTCCGCTGCGGTGAGGATGGCCATCACCAGCGCCGCCACGCCGGTCACCGCCGCCACCCCGCCGAGCCAGATCCACAGCGGCAGCATCTGCTCGTTGCTCACCTGCACGCCAAGGTCCTCGAGCAAGATGTTGACCTTGACCATGGTCGAGCCGGCAAAGAACACCAGCGGGATGGCCGCCACGAACAGCGAGAGATACAGCAGCTTGTCGCGCAGGCGCACCGCGATCAGCTTGGGCACCTGCTCGACTTGGCTCGACTCGTCGCGGAAGGCGTTGAGCCCGACCAGGATCGGCTCGATCAGGCGGTTCAGGCTGAAGTACTCGAAGATGGCGTGCACCGGCGCCGCAAAGAACAGGATGCAAGCGGTCATGGTCCAGATCTGCCACTGCACGAAGCTGGCTTCGGCGGTGAGGTTGAAGGCGTTGAGCACCACCACCATCGACAACGCCGCCAGCGGGCCATGCAGGAAGGTGACGCGCAGGAAAGAGTTGAACGGTAGATTCAGCAATGCCGCCGTGGCCTCGTTGAGCGCCTTGGCGGAGACTGTCTGGCCGCCGGCGATCATGTCCAGCGCGCGCAATATCGGGCGCGAGGTCCGGCGCAACAGGACGATATCCGGCCCGACGAAGACCGCGACAGCGAACGGGAGCCCGGCAAAGAACAGGAGCCATTGCCTCGGCGTCATGTCGAGGCCGGCGTACATCAGCAGCAGCACCACCCCAACGGCAGACAGCGTACCGCCAAGGTAGATCCAGACCAGTTTCCAGAAGAGCGTGCGGGCTTGGATCGGCAGCGACGGTGCGGCAGAAGCGGTCATGCAGGGGCGAGGTAATCGTGCAGTACGCGACCGTAAGGCAGTGTCATGTCGGTCTTGAGGTGCAGCCCGCCCACCACCTGCCGCACCGGCAGGTCGGCCAGCGGCGCGTTGACATGCGGGATGAGTTCGAGCGCGGCCTTGCCGGCCCAGGCGCCATGCACCACCACGTCGGTGAAGTTGATCGCGACCAGCTGCGCCACTGCCGGCTTGCCGTCCACGTCAGGAATCAGCTTGAGCGTGATCTGCGTGCGGCCGATGTGCTCGCCCTGCTCGCGCGGGTCGATCTTCACCGACTCGTGCTTGAAGGTCATGGTACCGGTGGCCACGCGTTGGCCGGCATAGACCAGCGTACCGGTGAGGGTGTCGCCCTCCACATGCAGGTCGGCCTCGCCATACTTCATCGGGTAGCCCCAGATCTCGCGCCCGGCCTGCAGCGGCGCGGTGTTGTCGAGGTACATCTGGCTGATGAAGTTGCAGGCTTCGCCTTGGTAGCGGCAGGGAATCACCTGCGCCGCGGCCGAATAGCCGCCCAGCCCGGTGCCATCCGGCAGGTCGAGCCACTGCACCGCAACGATGTCGCCGTCGGGCTCGAGTGGCTCCGGCAAGGCATGACGGATCGCCGCAGCGTCGCTGCGGTACTGCACGACCAGATATTCACGGTCGGTGAAACGGTAGGGCCCGCGCGGAAACGACGGGCTCTGCAGCGGCATCGACGGCAGTTGCAGGACCTGTTCGGCTTTCATGGATAGGCTCCGGTGGCTGACTCGGCAGCGGCGAAGGCCACCGGCCCCGCAACGCAGGGCCGGCGACACGCGCCTCGGTATGGACGTCCGCTTACTTGAGGTAGTCGTGCAACACGCGGCCATGCGGCAGCGTGATGTCGCCGAGGAAGTGCTTGCCACCGACGATGCGCTTGACCGGCAGGTCGGCCACAGGGGCGTTGACGTGCGGGATCAGGTGCAAACGCGCGTCGCCCACCCAGCTGCCCTTGATGGTGATGTTGGTGAGGTTGTAGGCCACCAGTTGCGCGATCTTGGGCGTGCCGTCCACGTCCGGGATGAGCTTGAGGTTGCACTGCGTCTTGGTCATGGCCTTGGCCATCGCCTCGATGCCGCCTTCACTCTCGCGGTGCTTGAACGCCATGGTGCCCATCGCCACCATCTGACCCGCATAGTGGAGGGTCCCGGTCAGCGTGTCCGCCACCACCTCGAGCTTGGGGTGCGCATACTTCTTCGGGAAACCCCACACCTCGCGCCCGCCGGAGATGGGGGGCTCGTCGTCGAGGTACATCTGCGCGGTGAAGTTGATCGGCTCGCCCTTGTACAGGCAGGGGATCACCACGCCCGACTCGGTGTAGTCCCCGAAGCCCGAGCTGTCCGGCATCTTGATCCACTCGTACAGCACATGGCCATCGGGGTTGGGCTCGAGCGGCTCCGGCACGGCGTGGCGCAGCGCATCGCGGTCGGTCTCGTAGGTGATGATCATGTACTCGCGGTTGATGAAGCGGTACGGGCCCATCGGGTAGCTCGGGCTCGCGGCCGGCATCGAGGGCAGCTTGAGGATCTCATCGACTTTCATGGCGGTTCTCTCTGTGTTTGGTGGTACGTCTTGAATGACGTTGTGGCAGCTTCGTGGGCGCGGGCGCGCCGGGTTCAGAAACGCGTCGGGTTCAGAAATGCACTGGCTTGAGAAAATGGTTCAGAGGAATTCCTTGTGAATATTCACCGAAGAACGCACGCCCACATGTTCGTAGTTCTCGGCGATCCACTGTTGCGCGTAGGCGCGGCCGCGGTCGCGCAGCATGGTCAGGAACTCCCATTGCCAGGCGAACTTGGTGGTGACCGAGAGGTCGCTCATGGCGTTGTCGGCGCGGATCGAGTGCATCAGCACGTACTTCATCTTGTCGCGGTATTCGTCCTTGATCCAGCCCTCGTCCATCATCTTCTGGACAAAGGCCACCGCACGCAACTCCTTGATCAAGCTGGTGTTAAAGCTGATCTCGTTGATGCGGTTAAGATGTCCTCGATGGCGGTGGGCGGGCCCGGGCGCTCGATCGGGTTGATGTGGACGATGATCACGTCGCGCGATTCGGTGTGATAGAACAGCGGGTAGAGCACCGGGTTGCCCATGAAGCCGCCATCCCAGTAGTGCTCGCCCTCGATCTCCACCGCCTGGAACAGGTAGGGCAGACAGGCAGAGGCAAGACAAACCTGCGCGGTAATCTCCTCGGTACCAAATACGCGTGCCTTGCCGGTACGCACATTGGTCGCGGTGATGAACAGCTTGGTCTGGCTGCGCCGGTCCAGCTCCTCGAAATCGACCACCGCCTCCAGCACATCCTTGAGCGGGTTGAAGTTCTGCGGATTGGTCTGGTACGGCGACAGCATGTGGGTGATGTTCTTGAACATCTGGTTGGCCATCGAATGCTCGAGCTTCCAACCATGGAAGAACTTCTCCCAGGGCGTCTGCTGCAGCGGGCTGTAGCGCTCGCCCGCCTTGCTGATCGCGTGCCAGAAGGCGTGCAGGGCCTCGCGCGCACCCTCGGGGCCCTTGATCAGACCGTACGCTGCCACCGCGGCGTTCATCGAGCCGGCGCTGGTTCCCGAGAGACCTTCGATCTCGAGCCGGCCATCCTCGAGGATCTTGTCCATCACCCCCCAGGCAAAGGCGCCGTGCGCACCGCCGCCTTGCAGGGCGAGGCTGACCTTCTTGCGCTGGCCGGTGGTGGAAGTCTTGACCGACGGTGCTGCCGCCGATGCCGGAGCGGACGCCCGGTTGGCCGGGGCGGCGGAGGCGGCCGCAGCCGGGGTCTCGGCCGGCGCCTCGACGGACTTGGATGCCACGGCGCGGCGCGCCGGCGGCTTGCGGACGGCCGCCTGGGTGGCGGCGTTCTTGGGTGTGGCCATGTCTGCTGCTCCTGTGATCACGCTGTCTGGCGGCAGGCCAGCGCGCGTGGTTGGCCGGGTCGCGGCGTGCGCCCCGGCTGTGCCTCGTTGCGTGTCACTGCGCCGTCCAGCCGCCCTCGACCATGATATTGGTGCCGGTGATCGAAGCCGCCGAGTCGGAGCAGAGGAAGACGGCGGTGCCGGCCACCTGCTGCGTGGTGACGAACTGCTTGGTCGGCTGAGCCGCCAGCAGCACGTCGCGCTTGACCTGCTCCTCAGTGATGCCGCGCGCCTTGGCGGTGTCGGGGATCTGCTTCTCCACCAGCGGCGTGAGCACGTAGCCCGGGCAAATGGCATTGCAGGTCACGCCAGCCTCGGCCACCTCGAGCGCCACCGTCTTGGTGAAGCCCATGATGCCGTGCTTCGAGGCGCAGTAGGCGCTCTTGAACTTGGAGGCGACCATGGCGTGGGCGGATGCCACGTTGATGATGCGGCCCCAGCCCTTGCTCTTCATGTAAGGCACCGCCTTCTTGGTGGTGTGGAAGGCCGAGCTCAGGTTGATGGCAATGATGGCGTCCCACTTGGCGGTGGGGAACTCTTCGACCGGGCAGACGTGCTGGATGCCGGCATTGTTGACGAGGATGTCGACCCCGCCGAATACTTTGGCGGCGTTGTCCATCATCGCCTCGATCTGCTCCGGCTTGCTCATGTCGGCGCCGTCGTAGATCACCTTGACACCAAACTTGCTCTCAAGCCCGGCGCGAATGCCCTCAATCTCGGCGGCGTCACCAAAACCGTTGATCACCAGATTCACACCCTCGGCCGCAAAGCCTTCGGCGATCCCCAGACCAATACCGCTGGTCGAGCCGGTCACTACTGCAGTCTTACCCTTCAACATCGTCGTCTCCCTGTTGTTGCTCGGTGGGTTGTTGCTCGACAGGCCTTTTCGGGCACCGTCACGGGACCGGTCTGAGCCGGCGTTTCAGCGGAATGAGGGTCACCGCAGCGGCAACTCGATCGAGTCGCCGCTCACCGGGAACTCCAGCCGCCGGTCGTGGATGGCAGCGTTGAGTTGTGCCTGGATCTCGCGTTCGCGGCCCGGCTTGCGGTGGACGATGATGAGCGTGACGTGTGGCGGCAAGGTTTCGCTCAGGCGCACCACCTCGTCCACATGCATGTGCTTGGACAGGCGCGCCAGATCGGCTTCACGGTTGGGGTAAGAGCATTCGATGGCCACCGCGGCAAGGCCGGGTGCGGCGGCAGCCTCCTGCCAGAAGCGCGGATCGGGGCCGGAGTCGCCGGAGAACGCCACCGCGTGGTCGCCGTCACGCACCAGCAGGCCGCAGGCGGGTATGCCGTGCTCGGCGGAGAGCGTGTGTACCACCAGGCCTTCGACCTCGAGCGGCCCCGCCTCAGGGTATTCGTGCAGTGTGAGGAAGGGGTGTTCGGCGCTGGGTATGGTGGTGAAATCGGGCCACACCGCGTCATTCAGGATGTGCTTGCGCAACACATCGAGCACGCCGGGCATGCCCCAAGCGCGGGTTGGCGTCTTGCGCAGGCCGGCGATGGTGTCGATCATCAGCGGCAGACAGGCCACGTGGTCCAGGTGCGCGTGGGTGAGCAGAATGTGCTCGATGCGCACCATCTCCGACATGCCCATGCGGCCGGCGCCGGTGCCGGCGTCGATGAGCACCCGGCCGTTGATGCGGTAGCACGTCGAACGGGCGTAGTCGTTGAGCGACCTGCCCGCCGGCGTGCTGCCTTCGATACCGCCGCTACAACCCAGAAAATCGATCTTCATGCTTCATGAGCCTGACTACGGAGGACGCAAGTGCCGGAACCACCGCCGGCGCCACCAGACCTGCCCGGCACCAGACTGTCGCCGCGTTTTGCACACTGTACAGATTAGGCCGGCGGATACACAAGCCCGCGGACATGGGATGCCACAGTTGTTTCCGGCAGCGTGCGCTCACGGGCACTAGGAGTAGCTGCCCACGCCCGCGCAACTGTCGTGACGCGCCTGAGCTTTGCAACATCGATGCTTAAAAGCCACGTGCAATTGACCTTGGACAAGGCGTCCACCCGAGATATAGTGTCGGCACCATAGCAGAGGCAAAGTTGCGTCAAACGCGCTGCTACTGCTCGGAAATGTGGTTTTCTGCGAGGCGTGACGAGCGTGGCACCGGATCGGTGCCGGCGCCGGGAAAATGAACCGACACGGAGCCATGAACCGCACGTATCGACTGGTCTGGAGTGACCGGCTCGGGGCATGGGTTGCGGTTGCCGAGATCGCCACGGGGCGCGGCAAGCGCTCGTCCGTCGTGCGCGCCGCGCGGCGGGCGGTTGAAGTGCTCGCCGGCGTCGCCGCCGGTTCTTCGCTGGCATGGGCGCAAGGCCCGCTCAATGGCACGGTGGTGGGCGGCTCGGCCAGCATCCTGCAGTCGGCCGAACGCACCGACATCACCCAGACCTCGCAGCGCGCCATCATCGACTGGCGCGACTTCTCCATCGCCGCCGGCCACACCGTCGAGTTCCACCAGCCCGGCTCGAGTTCGATCGCGCTCAACCGCGTCACCGGCGACCAGCAGTCGCTGATCGACGGCTCCTTGCTGGCCAACGGCCAGGTTTGGCTGCTCAACCCCAACGGCGTCTTCATCGGCGCCGGCGGGCAAGTCTCCAGCCGCGGATTTTTGGCGACCACGTCGTCGATTTCCAACGATGACTTCATGGCCGGCAGCTACAGCTTCACCCGCGCTGCCAAACCCGGGGGCGTCATCGTCAACCAAGGCCAGATCAACGCGCTCTTGGGTGGTTATGCCGTACTCGCCGGCGAGGCGGTGCGCAACCACGGGGTGGTCTCCGCCGAACTCGGCCAGGTGGTGCTGGCCGGCGGCCGCGCCTTCGCCATGGATCTGCAGGGCGACCGGCTCATCTCCTTCCAGGTCACGCAGCCGGTCGAGACGCTCTCCGCAGATGGCCAGGCGGTCGTCCTCAACACCGGCAGCCTGATCGCCAAGGGCGGCCGCGTCACGCTCACCGCCAGGGCCGCCGAGGATGTGGTGACGTCGGTCATCAACACTGGCGGTCTGCTGCAGGCCACCTCGGTGCGCAACGAGAACGGCACCATCGTGCTGGATGGCGACGGTGGTCGGGTGCAGGTGGCCGGCACGCTCGACGCATCCGGCAAGAACGCCGGCGAGACCGGCGGCAGCATCGGCATCTTCGGCCGCGACATCGCGCTTAACGCCGCCAGCCTCGATGCCACGGGCGATGCCGGCGGCGGCACCCTTCTCGTTGGCGGCGGCTGGCAGGGTGCGCCGGTCGGCAACTTCGCCCCGGCACTCACCACCTCCATCTCCGCCGACTCGGTCCTCAACGCCTCGGCAATGACCAACGGCAACGGCGGCACCCTCGTCGCCTGGTCCGACGTGCACAATCCGCTCTCCGCCACCACCGTCGCCGGCAGCCTGCTCGCCCGCGGCGGCTCGCAAAGGGGAGATGGCGGCCGCATCGAGACGTCGGGCCATCGGCTCGAGGTCAACGGCATCACCGTTGATACGAGCGCCGCATCAGGCAGGACAGGCCACTGGCTGATCGACCCGGACGACTTCACTGTGGGAGGGCAGAACGGCAATATCTCCGCCGCCGGCCTTGTCACCGCACTCAACGCCAACGACGTCACCATCCAGACCGGGCCCAACGGCGCTTCGGCCATCAGCGGCAACAGCACGATCGCGACCGGCAACACGGGCGGCAACGGCGACATCCACATCAACGAGGCCATCAGCACCGATGCCAACGGCAACGCCTGGACCGCCAACACCCTGACCCTCTCCGCCTACCGCAACGTCAATATCAACCAATCCATCTCCGGCACCGGAACGTCAGCACTGGCCGTCACCGCCGGACAAACGCAAAGCGGAACCATCGGACTCGCCGCCAACGTCACCACCGGCAGCACACAGACCTACAGCGGGCCAGTGGCACTGGGGGCAGACGTCAATCTCGCCACTGCGGCGGGCGATGTCACCTTCACCGGCAACCTCGATTCGGCTTCCGGCGACGTCGCGCGGAGTCTCGCCATTACGAGCACTGGCGGCGGCAATGTCACTTTTGGTGCTGCGATCGGCAGCCTTTCCGGCCTGAGCAGTCTGTCCGTCGCAACAGCCGGCCTGACTTCGCTTGGCGGAAGCGCCGGCAGTTCCGGCAGCTTCAATTACTTCGTATTGACCTCGACGGGCAACGCATCAGACCTCACCGCCACCACGAGCCTGCAGATTTTTCTCACCGCGGGCACAAACTTTTTTGCCGGGACTTCGCCCCACGCCGACTACAGCTGCGCGTCTGCTCCGTGTCCGGTCCTGGCTGGCGCAACCAACGTTGGCACAGTCATGGTTCCTGCCAGCCAACCCGGGGTCAACAGCCCCGCGGGTACATCCGGCACGCGTCAGATAGTCAGTCACGATACCTTCTTGCAACTCTTCGACCCGTCCGGCAACCCGGTCGTGGCCGACGATGATGGCGGCGCGGGGCTCGCGAGTTATCTGTTCCATCCCGTCCCTCCCAACACCTCCGGCACCTACACCCTTGCTGCAGGCTGTTACTCCGGTCTCACGTTGTGCGGCGGCACCGTCGCTTACCAAACCGCAACGGCAGTTGTCACCGGCTCGCTGAACGTCACCGGCGACCTCAGGCTCACCGGTTCCGCGAACATCTCCGGCGCCAGCACCGTCAACGTAGGCGGATCTATCAGTGCGGTCTCTGGAGGTGGCGCCGTAAATCTCACGGTCGGGGCGGGATCGTCCGGGGATGTCCGGATTGGCTCAATCGGATCCGGCAGCAGCGCACTGGGCAACATCAGCATTTCGACAGGGACTTTGAATGTCGGAACCGTCAAGGCGGCATCGCTCACCGTTGACAACGCGGGGGCCGGTGACGTGGGCAGCCTCGACCTTGGCGCGGGCTTCCTGACCAAAAAAGGTAACGGCACGCTGACCCTCTCCGGCACCAACACCTACAGCGGGGGCACCACTGTATTGGCCGGCACGGTGGTAGCAGGCACTGACACCGCTTTCGGTTCCGGCACGGTGACCTTCGCCAACGGCACGACACTTCGGGCCACCGACCCATTCGGTCAACCCCGCACGCTCGCGAACGCCATAAGGCTTGACGGCCTGGTGACTGTCCACGTCCCGTTCGGGGACGGCACCGATATCGCCCTTCAAGGTCCTGTTTCGGGGAATGGCGGCTTGCGCGTGACCGGCGACGAGTCGGGCCGTTGGCTGATGCTGTCGGGCAACAACACCTTCTCGGGCGGAGTCCAAGTGGCCACGGACTCTGGCAACGGCCACGTGCGAGTCGGCGGCGACACCGCCCTTGGCACGGGAGCCTTCTCGGTCACCGGCACACCCGCAGCGGGTTCCTACCAGCTTGAGCTGTATACCGAATCCACTGCCTCGGTGACGCTCGCCAACCCTATCTTCACGCCCTCCAGCGGACAACTGGGGGTGAGGGTGAGCCCCGGCGGCACACTCACCCTCGGCGGGGCGGTTTCCGGTTCCGGCGGAATCGACAAGTTCGAGGCTGGCACACTGGTGTTCGGGGGTGCCAACTCATACACCGGCAACACCTCGATCTACGGTGGCACCTTGTCGCTCAGGTCGACAGACGACTTTGCCGGGCCAGGTACCTCGGGGACTTACTTTATCGCGAGCGGTGCAACGCTCAACCTTGATGTGCAAGGCGAGGGGAGAGATTTCAGCCTCGACGTCAGCGACCCGAACAACCCGATCGAGAAAAATGCAACCTTCACAGGCACAGGCACCATTTCCAAGACGGGGGCTGGTGTGGCCGTGTGGGGACCCGGCAGCGCCAGCTTTGTACTTGGGGCCGGCGGCCTTATCGACGTGCGGTCCGGCGCATTTGTCGGCGGGAGCAACGGCAACGAGGACTGGAGCAACAACAAGGCATCATTGAACGTTGCCACCGGCGCGGAATTCCGGGGGCGTGAAGCAGATGTGAAGGTCGACGCTCTCACCGGCGGTGGCACTGTGAGCAGCGGCTTCTCCGGCGACGGAAGCATCATGACCGGGGTCAGTAACTACGCCGCCGGCAGGTACAACGTCGCCGGTCAGTCGCTGTTCAGCGGTAGCCTCGTCGACGCCGATGGTGACAGCCCGGCGACACTCGTCAAGGTTGGCACCGGCACCCTCACCCTCTCCGGGGCCAACACGTACACCGGCGTCACCCGCGTCGACCAAGGAACACTGACGTTCGCCAACCGGCAGTCGCTCTACAACGGCAATGCGGACCTCGCAACCATCAACAGGTGGACCGCAGACTTCATTACGGTGAGTCAGGGCGCGACTTTGGCTCTGGCGGTCGGCGGCACCACAAACGCAACATCGAATGGCACTGGCAACTTCAGCGGTTTGGACGTTCAGAAGATCGCCTCGATCGGGACCGCCACCAGTGGCTTTCTTGATGGATCCCGGCTGGGGCTCGACACCAGCGCGGGTGATTTTGCTTACTCCAATGGCATCAGCAACACCAACGGCGGCGGCAATGCCCTCGGTCTGGTCAAGCTGGGCGCCAACACCCTCACCCTGAGTGGCGCGAACACCTACACCGGCACCACCACCGCTTCCGCCGGGACCTTGACGTTCGCCAACCGGCAGTCGCTCTACAACGGCAACGCGGATCGGTGGACTGCGGGTTTCATTACCGTCAACCCGGGGGCCACCCTCGCCTTGGCGGTTAGCAGCGCCACCATGGGAACCGCGGCGAACAGCACTTTTGGCAGCGCCGATGTGCAAAAGATCGCGGCGCTTGGCACCGCCACGGGCGGGTTCCTCAGCGGATCGAAACTGGGGCTCGATACCGGCGCCGGGGACTTTACCTACGGGTACGACATCCTCAACCCGAATGCGGGCAGAAACGCTTTTGCACTGGCCAAGCTGGGCGGCAACACGCTCACGCTGACCGGCAACATAGGCGACATCGGCGAACCCATCGCGCTTGAGGTGCGCAAGGGCGTTATTCTGCTGGCTGATGACGCGGATCCGAACGTTGTCGTTGCGCCGGGCAGGACCCGGAACCTCGCCAGTGTCGACATCGCTGCCGACCCTGACGCAGCCTATGCACCGCTGGGCCGGATCGACCTTGGCGCCGGGATCAGTTCGCTCAGCATCGGCGGCCACACCTACTCGGTGCTGCGCAACCAGACTGATCTGCGC